>CANPGX010000020.1 GCA_947573745.1 uncultured Erysipelotrichaceae bacterium
CATGACTAGCTATTTGATCAAATCCCAATCGTTTAAGCAAGCGTAAAGAAGCTTCATTTTCCCACATAACATAACAAACGACTTGCCTAAGATTTAAAACATTAAAAGCATAATGACAGATAGCACGTACAGCCTCTTGACCATATCCATTTTTCCAATAAGTAGAATCTAGTGTATACCCTAAGAAAAGTTCATATCTTTTAAAAAAATCAATTTTTAAATAAAGGTCACCAATCATTTGATGATCTTCTTTTCTTTCTATCGCTAATTGTGTCATACCATATTTGCCATTGAATGGATGACGTTGCAAATAAGCATAAAGTGAATGTGCCTCCTGCAAACCATAATCGTCCCATGACTGATATTTGGCTACTTCCGCTTTTCCACGATAATCTGCAAAAGTTTCTAAATCTTCTTCTTGTAAATCTCGTATCATTAAACGCTCTGTTTCAATCCAATTCACTTTTGATCTCTTTCTTTCTCTATGACAATTTATTTAATATTCTTATAAATAAACAACATACGATCTTTACCATTCATATCTTTAATAATCTCATAAGGATATCCTGGAAAGTAATGTTCCACTTCTAAACTAAGTTGTTCCTTTTGATCATAGCCTATTTCAAAAGCCAATATTGCTTTATCTTTCAAAATAGCAGGAGCATCTTCAAAAATACGACGATAAAAATATAGACCATCTTTACCCCCAAATAAGGCAACATGCGGTTCATGGTCTTTAACCACTAATTCTATTTTCTGTTCGACAGGAATATAGGGTGGATTTGAAACAAGAATATCCACTTTATCTTGATGTTCAATAAATGGTTTAACCATATCGCCAACATAAAAGGTTACCTTTGCATCTAATCTGTCAGCATTCTTTTGAGCGACCTCAATAGCCTCTACAGAAATATCACTGGCTTTCATATCAATCCTTGGCTCTTCACATTTTAACGAAATAGCAATAGCCCCACTTCCTGTACCAATATCACATACATCGATTTCATTGGATTCTGCAAAATAGTCGTCAATACGATAAAGAATTTGCTCAACTAATTCTTCTGTTTCATATCTTGGAATCAGCACATGTTCGTTAACTACAAAATCACGTCCAAAAAAGTTTTCCACACCTTTAATATATTGCACTGGCTCTCCTTGTTTATAGCGATCAAGTGCTACCATAAAAAGATGGTACAGATTTTCATCCACTTCTTCGTCCATCATCAAATAGAGTTCGTGAGGTTCTTTCTTAGCAAAATGATAAAACAGAACTTTTGCAGCATGTGGATCCAAAGAAAGTTCTTCTAACTCTTTTTCTGATTTTTTCATTAATTCTCGAACAATCACGTTATTCTTCTCCTAATAATCTTAATCGTTGATCTTCATTCGTCAACGCTTCGATAATATCGTCTAACTTTCCTTCCATGATGCGATCTAATTGTTGGATCGTCAATCCAATACGATGATCTGTAACACGATTTTGAGGATAGTTATAAGTTCTGATTTTTTCAGCACGATCTCCTGTACCAATCTTACTTCTTCTTTCAGCGCCTTCTTTTTCTTCTTTTTCTCGTTGCATCTTTTCTGCTAAACGGGCACGTAAGGCTCTCATCGCTTTATCGCGATTATCATGTTGGCTTCGACCATCTTGACTAGTCGCAACAACCCCTGTAGGTAAATGCGTAATACGAACAGCTGAATCTGTTTTATTAATATGTTGTCCCCCGGCCCCACTAGAACGATAAGTATCAATTCTTAAATCATTAGGATTAATTTCAAACTCTACTTCATCTACTTCAGCCATAACTAAAACTGTGGCTGTAGAAGTGTGAATACGCCCTTGTGTCTCTGTTTTAGGAACACGTTGCACACGATGACTCCCTGATTCAAATTTAAATTTAGAATAAGCACCTTCACCTTTAATTGTAAAAGAGATATTACTAAATCCGCCAGCTTCACTTTCTTCTGCATCCATCAATTCAGTTTTAAATCCCTGACTTTCAGCATATTTAACGTACATACGATAAAGATCTCCCGCAAAAATATTACCTTCATCGCCACCTGCTGCACCACGAATTTCTACAATGACATCTTTAGAATCATTAGGATCCTTAGGAATAAGCTCTAAATGAAGACGTTCTTCAATCTGAGCAAAGGTTGCTTCTAACTCTTCCAATTCCATTTTTGCCATTTCTACAATCTCTATATCGTTTTCTTTTAAAAGTTCTTTTGCTTCTTCAATACCTAAACGTGTTTGTTTATAGCGTTGATACAAATCATATGCTACTTGTAAAGAGGCCTGCTCCTTGGCACACGCTGTCATCTTTTGAATATCACTTGCAATATTTGGATCCATAAGCATCTCATTAAGTTCAAGATAACGATTCTCAATGGTCTCCAATCTTTCAATCATATTATTCATAAAGCACCTCCATTAACGCTAATATTATAATATAATCTCATCTATATATCAAAGTAAATTCATCGTTATAAGTATTGTTTACAAGAAAAAAAGAATGCTTTCACATTCTTCTTTTCTTATTGTTAATTCAAATTTATTTTAAAAAGGGAGAGAAATATGTAATAATCTCTTATTACAGTTTATACTATAAAGCAATTGTGTGAATTATTTATGAACAAAACACACTTTTTTAAGTTATTTTACAATATATAATGGTAAATGGCTAGAAAGTGGCATAATGATCCTAACAAAACGAAAATATGAAAAAGTTCATGAAAACCAAATTCCGGATTTAAATTAGGTTTCTTTATAGCATAGATCACAGCACCTATCGTATAGCTTATTCCCCCTAAAGTCACTAAAACTAAACAACCTGTTGGCATCATTAAAAAAGCCTTAAAATCAAAAATAACCGCCCATCCCATCGCTAAATAAAAAGCTGTAGATAATACTCTGGGCGCATTTAACCAACATATTTTTACAATAATCCCTAATAGTGCAACTACCCAAAGCACTATCACAAATTTCATACCATTTCCCTCTGGCAAAACATGTAAAGCAATCGGTGTATAGGTGCCGGCAATCAAAGCATAAATCATAGCATGATCCCATTTTCTTAATATCTCATTTTCCTTAAAATAATGATAAGTTGCACTTGCACTATAAAGCAGGATCAAGGATACACTAAAAATAAGAACACTGATCATGACTTCTAACGTATCTCCTTTTTTTATACCCTGAATGGTGCATAAAATTAAAGCGATACCGGAAAACCAAGCCCCCAAATAATGAGTCATAAAACTCCAAGGATCTTGTGCCTTTTTAAATAATTTTGTCATATTAAACACTCCTTTATATAGTTTTTAATACTACTTTATAAAAATATTATATGATATTATATTGTGGATATCAACTAATAACATTGTATTTTTTAATATGATATTGTATGATGAACACATGGAGGATATTTTATGACAATATTAGACCTTTTTAAAACAACACAACGTTCTGACATCCATTCTCATGATATTCCTGATTTAGATTTATATATCGATCAGATTCTTACCCTCATTGAAGATAAACTAGAAGATCACAAACGGTATCCTAAAGATAAGCTACTGACTAAAACCATGATCAATAACTACAGTAAAGCAGGTGTTGTCCAACGTATTAAAGGAAAAAAGTATTCTAAAAAGCATATCATTGAAATGCTTTATGTTTATCAACTTAAAAACACTTGCTCAATACAAGAAATTCAAGATATTCTAAAACCGATTTATGAAACAGATACATTAGATTTGATTTCTATTTATGATCAAAGTATTGATTTTAAACAACAATGTCGACCTGCTGTGGAAAATTTGATTCAAGATCTTTCATCGATGAATTTAAATTTAGAAGATGACCATGATCGTTTATTATGTCTACTTTATCTTTCTCATTTATCTCACTTATTTCAATTGATGGAAGAAAAACTGATAGATACTTATTATCCACATAAATAAAAATATACTTATACATACCAAAATTTTTAAGAATAATTATTCAATATAAAATACGGAGAATGTTCCTATGAAATTTAAATTAGAAAAAGATATGAAGGATTTATTATTTTATTTGCTGCAAGAGAAAGATTGGATAACAAGTGAAGAAATCTCTTTAGATTTGGGATGGAACAAAAAGAAGGTTCAACAAAATATCAAAAAATTATCTGAAGATTTAGGTGAAAAATGTAGCCTTTCTTCCAAAAGAAATAAAGGCTATCTTTTAGTTAGCATGGAAGATGATTTAAAAAAATATCTATTAAATGATCTTTATTATAATGAAACTTATTTTAATTTAGAAAAACGTAAAACCATGTTAGCCATTGATCTTTTGTTTAGAAATGATTATATTGCTATGGAAAAATTAGCCCAACAATATTACGTTTCAAAAACAGTTATTTTTGAAGAGATTCAAGGATTAAAAAGATGGTTTAGTAGAATCCATGGATTAGATCTAGAAGTATCCTTAAAAAATGGCATCAAATTGCATGGAGACGAAACCACTAAAAGATATTGGTGCGCCGTATATGGTCAGTTAGATATTTTAAAATCAATTCATCTTCCACAATATCCTTTATTAAAATATCAAACAACCATGAAGCTATGTTCAAATTATTTTATGACTCAAGTAGCTTATCATAAAACTTATATTTGCGGAGAAGATTTTTCCTTGATTTTACGCTATGTTGCTATGACCGTATTACGAGATACCCTAGGATATGCTCTCGAAGAAGATTTGACGTATCATATGAATGATCCTTTATTAGAACAACTCAGCAAAGAAATCAATTATGATTTTTCTAATAAAGAGCTAAAAATCATCGCCACATTATTAAGTGATGCCAATAGGATTACTCATGATTATAAAATGGATTATGATATAGAATACATCAGGAAATTAGAAAATTTTCTTTTAAATAAATTAAATTTAAAAAATAAAAAGTTATTTGAAAATCCCCAACTCACTTATCAAAATTTAATGCTTACAAAACGTAGGATTACCCGTAATAGACACAGCGTTCAATATTATGATAAAAATATTTTTATAAAATATCCCCTATGTATTCATTTAGCGACACAAGTTTTTCAAAATTTTTTAAACATCACACCTTCTCGTTCAGATATCTTAGATTTTGCAGTTTATCTTGGTGGTATTATAGAAAAGTTACATTTACATACATCTATCGATGTATTGCTTATTGGTAATCAAAAATATGAAATTCTTATGCAAATTAAAAATGTTTTTGAGGCATTTTTTGATGAAAATATTCACTCATTTGATATATATCCAAATTATTTTATGCAAATAAATCATAAAATAAATAAACATTATGACTTATATATGACCACTGAACCAAATATATTCATTGAAAATCGACATTTCTTATATATTCCAACGATCATGACACAAAATAATATAACTCGTTTTCAAAGCAGTATCAATAAATGGAGAATACAATATGATAAATATCGATTAGCTTCTTTTAAAGAAACTATACAACATAGGAATATTGCCAATCTAACTCATCTCAATGAACTACTAGATGATGTTCTATTAAAAGCAACAACATTATACGTCCTTAATAAAAAAACATTATGTATGATTTACACGGGATATCAAGTTGAAACCGGAACAAAGATCTATCATCTAAAAAAACCATTAGTCTATGAATATCAATCTATTTATCATATCATTTGTATTACATATAATGAATTCCAACAAGATATTGTTTCCTATTTTTATAACGTCTCAAAAATGTTACAGGAATATATCTAGTCATACCTTATTTAAGAGCTATTTTCCGAATAGCTTTTTTAATTAAATCAAAGTATGATGCCATTAAGGAGGAAGATAAAGTGAATTTTGAAGTTAAAAAAACATTTCCTAAAAATTTTTTATGGGGAGGCGCTACGGCTGCCAATCAATTAGAAGGTGGATGGAATCAAGGTGGTAAAGGATTATCGGTTGCAGATGTCTATTCATTTGATTCATCAAGTCCTAAAGAAACATGGTTGGATCAGTGGTTCATGATGACACATAAACAAGTAGAGGAAGCGAAAGATCCAAAAAGTAAAAAGTATTATCCTAAACGCGTTGGTAATGATTTTTATCACCATTTCAAAGAAGATATTCAATTGTTTGGTGAAATGGGATTTAAGTGTTACAGAATGTCTATTGCCTGGACACGTATATTTCCTAAAGGGGATGAAGATAAACCTAATGAAGAAGGATTAAAGTTCTATGATGAAATTTTTAATGAATGTTTAAAATATGGCATTGAACCTATGGTCTCTTTATCTCATTATGAAATGCCTTTATATTTATCACAATATTATGGAGGCTGGAATAATAGAAAATTGATTGATTTCTATGTCAAATTTGTAACGGTATGTTTTCAAAGATATAAAAATAAAGTAAAATACTGGTTAACATTTAATGAAATCAATTGTATTAAACACCATGTTTTTGTAAGTGCTGGTATTATTGAGGAAAATCATCCAAACTTAGAACAAGTTCGCTGGCAATCAGCACATCATCAATTTGTTGCCAGTGCTTTAGCTACTAAATATTGTCATGAAATCATTCCAGAATCAAAAGTGGGATGTATGATTAGTTATCAATTACTGGTTCCATATAGCTGTCATCCTGATGATATACAAAAATCCATGGACCAACCAAGAATGTCATTATTATTTTCTGTTGTTCTAGCTCGAGGATACTTCCCTAGTTACGCTTCAAGAATGTTTGAAGAAAAAGACGTAAAACTAAAAATTTTAGAAGGTGACGAAGAAATCATGAAGATGTATCCTGTTGATTTTATATCCTTTAGTTATTATATGTCTAGTGCAGTATGTGGACATAAAGATGATACTACGTGCTCTGCAACTGGAAATCTACTTGGTGATACTGTTAATAATCCTTATTTAAAAACAAGTGAATGGGGTTGGCAAATTGATCCTAAAGGATTAAGATGTGCATTAAATCAACTATATGACCGTTATCAAAAGCCATTATTTATTGCTGAAAACGGACTAGGAGCAATAGATAAAATGGATGAAAATGGAGAAATCAACGATGATTATCGTATCGACTATCTAAGGCAACACATTATTCAAATGAAAGAGGCTATTAAAGATGGTGTTGATTTATTTGGATATACAAGTTGGGGATGTATTGATATGATAAGTGCATCTACTTCACAGATTTCAAAGCGCTATGGCTATATTTATGTTGATCAAGATGATGATGGCCATGGAACAAGAAAAAGAACAAAAAAGAAATCTTTTGATTGGTATAAACAAGTCATTGCTTCTAACGGAGAAAATCTAAATATTTGATAACATAAAAACTAAAAAAAGACTGCTGATATGTTTTATCAACAGTCTGAAAGATGGTCATGAGACCATCTTTTTATATTGTTTGAACATTTCCAGTAATAGTAATGACCGTCATACCTGGACCACTTTGACTCATTGGTGGAACAATGATTGCTGTTCCTGTTTGATTTGGTAATGTTATCGTGTTATTTTCATCAATAGTATACTGCGAAGCATCATATGTTGTAGTCACTTGTCCAGTCGTTGATTGTACCTGTGTTACTGTAAATCCTTGTGGTAAAGTATCTTGAAGCACAACATCACTAGCGTTGGTATTACCAGTATTCGTTAACGTAAACGTATACGTGAGTGGTTGTCCAGAAACAATACTAGGCGCACTTGCTTCTTTTAAAACCTGAACTTCTGCATAATTTCCACGTGTAATGGTTGCATTTGGTTGTGGTGTCACTGAAACGATAGGTCCTTCTGTGCTACCACCTCGACCAGTAATCGTTTGAGTATTTGTGATGGTCGTTATCGCTTCACCGATATTTGGAAGAACACGGGTCATATAAACCAAGTTTAGATGCTGTCCTGGATTCAAGGTTCCATTATAAGTGATTGATAATGCATCATCCGTTGCAGTGATGACTGGATCCATTTCCACACCATCAAGGTATAAACGTATAGTACCTAGCAAATAAGAAAGTTGTCCTTGACCTAAATCATCTCGAATTTCAATATTGGTGATAGGACCATTTCCCACATTTTCAATTCGTGTTACATAAGTCATATTTTCTCCAGATCTGAAAGTTGGTTTTAAAGCTATTTTCGTTGCAGAAAGTGTATATTGATCAATAACTTCTGTCGTCACGACATTAGATGTTGCATCCTGAGCAGTTCCTTCCGATTGGTAACGAATACTCGCCTGATTTTGAATTGTCGTCGCCATATATTCACCTCCTAACATATTTTATGAAAGAAAAGAAAAAGAGCTTGTTCAAAAGCCCCTTTCATATTAACCAATCGTAATTTTTTCTACTGGTAACTTAACCATTTCTGCTTTTCTTTTCTCAGCAAAGAATAATGCAAAGCTTAAACTTCCCAAACGTCCACAATACATTAATAAAATAATCACAATTCTTGATATAACACCCAAAGAACGTGTGATCCCTGTAGACATACCGACAGTACCAATAGCTGAAAAAACTTCTAATAAAATGTCTTCCAGTAAAATAGATTCTACCGCACTAATCATGATCACAGCAATGATCGCCAAACTCAAATCTAAAATAAAAACAATACTTGCCTTACGAATGGTATGATCCTCTATTCTTCTTTTAAAGATATTACATCCTGTCTTTTGTCGTAACATAGACCAAATTGAAAAAATAAGAATGGTAAACGTCGTTGTTTTAATACCCCCAGCTGTAGATCCTGGACTCCCGCCAATAAACATCAAGACATTCGTTAACATTTTTGAACTTGTTGTCAATGAGGCAATATCAATCGTATTAAAACCAGCTGTTCTTGCGGTGACTGAGGCAAATAAAGACGCCCAAATTTTTCCTGGAAATGAGAGATCTGCCATGGCATGATCATACTCTAAAATAAAGAACAGCAAAGATGATACAACCGTGATGATCAATGTTGTAGATATAACGATTTTGGTATGCAACATATAATGTTTAAATTTAAAATGATGGATACGAAGATCTTCCCAAACAATAAAACCAATGCCTCCAACAACGATTAATGTCATAATCGTCATATTGACAATAGGATCATCTACAAATGCGACTAAAGAAGAATAAGCTTCAAAACGCCCAAATAAATCAAATCCAGCATTACAAAATGCAGAAATAGAATGAAAAACACCATAATAAATACTTTCTAATATGTTCAAAGAACCCAACATCATGAAACGACATGATAAAATGATAGCTCCAACACCTTCAAATAAAAAGGTTCCTTTGACAATGTTTTTTACCATTCTAACAATGCCACCAATTTGCAACGTATTCATACTTTCTTGCGCTAGTCCTCTTTCACTTAAACCAATCTTTTTTCTCAAAAATGTAGCTAAGAAAACCCCAATCGTAATAAATCCAAGTCCACCAATCTGAATCATCAATAAAATGACGATTTGACCAAAATAAGACCAATGCAAAAAAGTATCTCTAACAACTAAACCTGTAACACAGGTTGCACTTGTTGCCGTAAACAAAGCATCTAAAAACGGGGTTGATATCGATGCCTTTGATGATATAGGCAACATTAAAAGTATTGTCCCTGTTAAAATAATTGTCAAGAAACCTAAAGCTATAAATTGTGTTCTTGATAAATGTTTTAAGATATATTTCAACATCTCATAGCCTTCCTTCTTTTTTCTTTTAAATAGTATACTACATGTCATCTTTAAATGAAAATATTTTTAATAAAATATCCTTTTTCATCTTATCATAGAGGTGTTATAATAATGAATATGTTTTAGGGTAAAGGGGGGAATGACAATGAGTCATATATATATTCCTAAAAACTATGTTTCTAAACTCAATTTAATTGATACAGAAATTGCTATTAAGTTAATTAAAGATACTTTTCAAAGACGCTTAGCTGAAAGCTTGCGTTTAACGCGCGTGAGTGCACCTTTATTTCTTTTAAAAAACACTGGACTCAATGATAATTTAAATGGTGTTGAACAACCTGTTTCGTTCCATGCTTTAGAAATGGGGAAAGAAGATATTGAAATTATTCATTCCTTAGCTAAATGGAAACGATATGCACTACATCGTTATAATTTTGAAATGCACACAGGTCTATATACTGATATGAATGCTATCAGAAAAGATGAAGATATGGACAATATTCATTCTATCTATGTGGACCAATGGGACTGGGAAGCTATTATTCAACCAGAAGATCGGCACATGGATTACTTTAAAAATATTGTTTCTCATATATATGATATCCTTTTGGATGTTGAATTCGCAATGCATCGTCACTATCCAACATTAACACGTTCTTTTTTACCAGAATCGATTTATTTTATTACTTCCCAAGAGTTAGAAAACTTATATCCTCATCTAACGCCTAAACAAAGGGAGAAAGAAATTACCCGTGAAAAACTTGCTGTATGCATCATGCAAATAGGAGACATTTTAGCTTCCGGTAAAAAACATGATGGTCGTTCGCCAGATTATGATGATTGGTCTCTCAATGGCGATATTCTTCTATGGAATCCTATTTTAGAGGATGCGTTAGAGATTTCTTCTATGGGTATCCGTGTCAATGATCAAAGTCTAAAAACACAACTAGAAAAAGCTCATGCGTTAGATCGTCTTTCTTTACCTTATCATCAAAGTATCATGAATCACACATTGCCATTAACGATTGGTGGGGGTATTGGACAAAGCAGACTTTGCATGTTCTTTTTACAAAAAGCACATATTGGTGAGGTTCAAGCATCTATTTGGGATGAACAAACACGTCAACTTTGTAAAGAAAACCACATTCAATTATTATAAGCTATGAAATGGTTGCCTACATTAAAAAAAGAGCTCCCTTTAGCTCACTTTACGGATATTCCTGTAGATGACGATACTTTATATGATGTCCTTATAAAAGATGAGATTTATGAAAATCAAACCTTCCGTCATCATTGTTTTAAAGGTGTTCGCTTTGAAAACTGCCATTTTATTCATTGTCATTTTTCAAACTGTGATTTTATAGATACTGAATTCATCTCTTGTGACTTTTCAAATAGCGAAAATGATCATGGATATTATTGTCACGTTCTTTTCAAACGTACCAAACTTTTAGGTACTGCTTTTAACGAATGTCTATTTCAATATGTACAATTTGATGATTGTTTAGCACGATATATGAGTATTTGTGATACACAATGTAAAACCGTTCTTTTAGAACAAAGTGATTTCCAAGAAGCCTATTTTGAAACCAATACATTCAAAGATGTATCTTTTAAAAATCTTAATCTTTTCAAAACAACATTTTTTAAAACATCTTTAAAAAACATCGATTTAAGCGATTCAAATATTGAAGGTCTTGTGATATCAGATACTTTTGCTGAAATCAGAGGGGCAAAAATTGATTTTATGCAAGCAGTCGATCTTGTTCGATTTCTTGGCGTCGTGATAAAATAACACCTACATTCATTGAAATGTAGGTGTTTTTTCGTATTTCTAATAACTCATCATACTACAAAGGCAAAGAAAACATACCACTTCTAATACAATAGAAGCTATAAACCCTTGTAGACAAGATTTAGCTTTTAAAGGTGATTCATCTTTCCATATGAGATAAAGTATCAACCCTGCAACAGGTATTATGAAACCCACGAGTCCCCACCCTAAAGAAGGTGCATCATAAGGATTATGATACCTGTATCCATAAGGATGATTTCCCATATCTTGTCCAGGATAAGAA
>CANPGX010000021.1 GCA_947573745.1 uncultured Erysipelotrichaceae bacterium
ATTTATAATTTAATGAATACGTGTACCATTAGGCAAATCTACAGAAACAAGACCTAAAGATTCACTTGTTTCGCCTGCTAAGATCATTCCTTGACTTTCAACACCACGTAGTTTTGCAGGTTTTAAATTAGCGACCACAATCAATTTTTTACCTACCATTTGTTCTGGTGTGTAATGACTGGCAATACCACTGACAATTTGTCGGACTTCGCTACCTATATCAATTTGAGAAACAAGTAAGCGATCTGCTTTTGGATGTTTTTCACAAGAAAGAACAGTCCCTACACGTAAGTCAAGTTTTGCAAAGTCATCAATGGTGATTTCAGGAGCAATAGGTTCATACGTTACCTTAGGTGCAGGTTTAGGCGTGATTTCTTCTACTTTTTTTAAGATATCTTGTAAGTCTAAACGTGCAAATAACATGTCAGGTTTATTGATAACACGTGTTCCCTCTGGGTAAAGACCAAAAGTGTCTAATTTCAAGAAATCTCTTTGGTCTGTGTTTATTTGAGCAAAAATTTTGTCTGCGGTTTCTGGTAAGAAAGCTTGTAAAGCTGTTGCACTAAAACGAATACTTTCTATTAAATTATAGAGAACCGTTGCAAGACGATCTTTTTGATTTTCATCTTTAGCTAAAGACCAAGGCATAGTCTCATCAATGTATTTGTTGGTACGTCTTAATAAAGTAAAAATTTCATTAATAGCATCTGCAACACGAAGTTGATCCATTTTAGCTTTTACTTTTTGAGGCATAGCTAGAGCAATATCTTTTAGTTCTTGATCAATATCTTCATCTTGATGAGGATTCGTCACAATACCATCAAAATATTTATTGGTCATCGCAATAGTACGATTGACAAGATTACCTAGGATATTGGCAAGATCAGAATTAATACGTTCAACCAATAATTCCCAAGTAATTGTACCATCGTTTTCAAATGGCATTTCATGAAGAACATAATAGCGAACAGCATCTACGCCAAATAATTTGACTAAATCATCGGCATAAATCACATTACCTTTAGATTTAGACATTTTTCCTTCTCCCTGAAGTAGCCAAGGATGACCAAAGACTTGTTTAGGTAGAGGAATATCTAATGCCATCAGCATGATAGGCCAATAAATAGTATGGAAACGAATAATATCTTTACCAATTAAATGAAGGTCAGCAGGCCAATAAGTTTCATAGAGTTCACCATGGTGACCATCACAGTCATAGCCTAGACCAGTGATATAGTTTGTGAGAGCATCAATCCATACATAAACAACATGTTTTGGATCAAAAGGAACAGGGATAGACCATTTAAATGTTGTACGAGAAACACACAAATCTTGTAGGCCAGGTAATAAGAAATTGTTCATCATTTCATTTTTACGTGAAACAGGTTGGATAAATTCAGGATGTGTGTTGATATGCTCAATCAAACGATCAGCATATTTACTTAATTTAAAGAAGTAAGCTTCTTCTTTTGCATCATGGACCTCTTCGCCACAATCAGGACATTTTCCATCAACAAGTTGACTTTCTGTGAAGAAAGACTCACAGGCAGTACAGTATTTACCTTCATAATGACCTAAATAGATATCACCTTGTTCATAGAGCTTAGTGAAAATTTTCTGTACTTGTTTTTCATGATCTTCATCTGTTGTACGAATGAATTTATCATAAGATGTGTTCATCATATCATAGATAGATTGGACAGTTTGAGCAATACCATCGACATAAGTCTTAGGATCAACACCTGCTTCTTTAGCCTTTTGTTCTATTTTTTGGCCATGTTCATCAGTCCCGGTCTGGAAACGTACATTGTATCCTTCTAAACGCTTAAAGCGGGCAATACTGTCCGCTAAAATAATTTCATAAGTGTTTCCAATATGAGGTTTACCTGATGTGTAAGCAATGGCTGTTGTAATGTAATAATCTTTGTTTGTTTTTGCCATTCAATAAACGCTCCTTTTTTATTAATCTACAACGACAACCGAACCTTTGTATTTATTTTCAATAAAAGTTCTAATTTCATCGCTTTTTAAAACTTCAACTAAAGCTTTGATTCTTTCATCGTCTTTATCTTCACTACGACAAGCAATAACGTTAACATAAGGATTTTCTTTAGAAGCTTCTTCAACTAAAATAGCATCTTTTGTTGGATCTAAACCAGCTTCTAAAGCATAGTTACCATTAATAGCGACAAGAACACCTTCATTATTTTGATAAGCAGTAGCTAATAATTCAGGCTTAACTTCTACAAATTTTAAATTCTTTGGATTACTTTCAATGTCAGCAATAGTTGCATTAACAGCGTCAACACCTTCTTTTAAAGTAATAACATCAGCTGATGCAAGTAATGTTAAGATACGACCATGATCGCTTGTTGAATTACTAATCACAATTATATCACCATCTTTTAATTCATCAAGAGAAGTTATAGATTTTGAGAAAAAACCAAAAGGTTCGATATGAATGCCACCAGCATTGACAATATCATATCCATTATTGGCAATTTCATTGTTTAAAAATGGGATATGTTGGAAATAATTGGCATCAACATCACCATCTGCAAGAGCTTTATTGAAAACATAGTAGTCAGATAAAACTTCAATATTTAATGTAATACCATAATCCTTTTCTAAGATAGCTTTGGCTTCTTCTAAGATAACAGCATGTGGATTAGAAGTGGCGGAAACAGTTAATGTCTTGTTTTTAGAATCAGGTGTTTTTGAATCTTGTTTGCTACAAGCAACAAGTCCGAAAATAAAAGTGAATGCTAAACAAAGTTTAAATAATTTTTTCATAAAATAATCTCCTATCTTTTATCTAATTTTTTAACGATATAGTCTCCTATACCTTGTATAACAAATACAATGAGGACAACGAAACATGTTGATACATAAGTGACGACTAAATTGTTACGGGCAAACCCATACGTATAAGCGAGGTCACCTAATCCTCCAGCGCCGATAGCACCAGCCATAGCCGTATATCCTACTAAAGAAATTCCCATTAAAGCAATGCCAGAAATAAGAGCAGGTTTCGCTTCTGGCAGCAAGACCTTGGTGATGATCTGCCAATTTGTGGCCCCCATAGCTTTGCTGGCTTCAATGGTTCCTTTATCTACTTCGGTGAGTGCAATCATGCACATTCGTGCATAGAACGGTGAAGCAGAACAAATTAATGCAGGCAGCGCAGCCTTTGCCCCTAAGATACGTCCTACCAATAATTTAGTGACAGGCATTAAACAGATGAGTAAAATAATGAAAGGAATCGCTCGTAATATATTGACACATAAATTTAATATCATGAATATATAACGCTGTGGATATAAACTATCTTTTTGTGTGATAAATAAAATCAAGCCAATCACTAATCCTAGAAGGATAGAGAACAAAAGTGAAATGATAGTCATATAGAGTGTTTCTTGAATTGCCTTCATCATTAAAGACCAATTAATTTGTGATAAAAAGGACATCTATACCACCTCCACTTTGACACGTTCAGTGACTAATAGTTCAATAAATTGATCTAGTTTTGTTGTTTTTTCAGGAACATGAATATACATCACACCTAATGTACCAGCAATACTATGAGTTAAATGTGAATTGACAATACTAATAGGTAAATCGGTTTGACGAATGATATTCGCTAAAATAGGTTTATCACTGATTGATTCATCAAAAGTCAATCGAAGAATAACTCCATCTGGATAAAGCGTTTTAAGCTCTTGATCGATTCTTTCAATATTTCCAGTATGAGAAATATCTTTGACAAAGCGCTTTGTGACAGGATGTTGAGGATGTTCAAAAATGGTTTTAGCAGTACCTGTTTCAACAATTTCACCTTCGCTCATGACGGCAATACGATGACAAATTTTTTGAACGACTTCCATTTGATGAGTAATAAGGACAATGGTAATGCCTAATTCATGGTTGATTTTTGTCAGTAAATCTAAGATAGATTCCGTCGTTTCTGGATCAAGGGCACTTGTGGCCTCATCACAAAGCAGAATGGTTGGATCATTCGCTAAAGCTCTGGCAATCCCCACACGTTGTTTTTGACCGCCACTCAATTCACTAGGAAAAGCATTTTCCCGGCCTTCTAAACCAACGAGTTGAATTAAATTTTTGACTTTTTCTTGTCGCTTATCTTTAGGAACTTTAGCAATTTCTAAAGGTAAAGCAATGTTATCTTTGACTGTTCGTGACCATAATAAATTGAAATGTTGAAAGATCATCCCGATCTTCATCCTTTTTTTCATAAGGTCTTTTTTAGATAGAGACGATATATCTACACCATCAATGAAAACATGACCACTGGTTTGACGTTCAAGTTGATTAATAATACGTACAAGGGTACTTTTACCAGCGCCACTATAACCAATGACACCAAAGATTTCACCATTATTGATATCTAGTGAACAATGTTTTAATGCTTCCACTTGTTTTTCATGAGTAGAGAAAGTTTTAGAAACATCTTGTATACTAATCATTCATGATTCCTCCTTCCCAAGATATAAAATAAAAAGCTCGTCCTATATAAGGACGAGTGTATCTCGTGTTACCACCTTAATTCGTTATCATCTCACGATCATAACCTCACAGAGTACCATCATACTCCTTCGCTTTAACGGGCGAACACGTCGTAGCCTAAATCTTATGATTTCGGTACGCAACTCCAAGACCATCTTCATCACCTATTATCTTATCTTCTTTCACCAACCGAAGACTCTCTACTAAGTTTTGAGTGACTACTCTTCTTTTCATCGTCTTTTATCTATGGCACGATTCTAGCATAATTATATTGTAAAAACAATCCCTTTATGCAAAAAAATAAAAATTTGTATAATTTAAATCGAAAATTAGATTTTTATAGTCTTCGTGGTATAATAAGCATGTCAATCAATAAGGAGGTTTTTTCATGTTTAAAGGAGTACGTTTTTATATTGCTTTATGGGCAGCCAAAAGTGCTTATGTCATCTTAAAAATATTAAAGAGAAATGCGACCCATTATCCAGGATGGGTAGCATTAAAGATATGTCCTCAATTTTTAAAAAAAGTAGAAAAGCCAGAAACTATGATCGGGGTTATGGGAACGAATGGTAAAACAACGGTTTCCAATATGATTGATGATGTTTTATCTTATCATCATTATGTTTATTTAAATAATCGTTTAGGCTCTAATATTAAAGATGGTATTACAACAAGTTTGTTAAAAGGATGCAGTATCTTAGGTAAAATGAAATATCAATATGGTGTTTTAGAAATTGATGAAAGAAGTTCACGTTTGATTTTACCGTATGTAAAACCTAAATATATTGTTGTGACCAATATTTTTAGAGATTCTATCAAACGTAATGCACATACAGATTTTATTTTTGACATTTTAAGTCACTCTATACCAGAAAAGACCTTGCTTGTGCTTAATAGTGATGATCCATTAAGCAATCAATTAAAACCACAGCAAGAACATCGTTATTATAGTATTGCACCACTTCCTTATGAAAAAGATAAACCTTTAAGTATTGTAAGAGATGTCATGCTTTGTCCTCATTGTGGGGCAAAACTACAATATGATTTTCATCGTTATCATCATTTTGGCCATGTTTATTGCCCTAATGGAGATTATACGAGTCCAACACCTGATTACTTAATTGAAAGCATTGATTATGAAAAAGAAAATTTTGTCTTAAAGTTTGAAGAAGAGCGCTATACATTTCATTTAGTGAGTGATAATCTGATTAATATTTATAATCAATTAGCCGCTATTTCTGTTTTACATACATTTGGTTTAACCATGAAACAATTACAGGATGCTTTTAAGTCAATGAAAGTCACTCGTTCTCGTACATCATCTTTTAAAGTTAAAGAGAGTGAGATTATCACACATATGTGTAAAGGTCAGAATGCGGTGGCTTGTTCCCGTGTTTTTGATTATGTTCATTTTACCAAAGGTCCTAAAGAGGTCATCATCTTATTAGATGATAATGGAGATGCGAAAAAATCTTCAGAAAATTTAAATTGGATCTATGATGCTGATTTTGAGTTGTTAAATGATGAAAGCATAGAAAAAATTATTGTCGGTGGTAAACGTTGTTTTGATTATAAAGTGAGATTGTTGATGGCAGGGATTGATGAAAGTAAGATCATTGCTTGTGAGGATGAAGAAAAAACCATTGAGTATATCACCAATCCACCTAAGGAACATATCTTTATTTTGCACGATATATGGAAGTATCAACAGTGTCAGACACTAGCCAAGCAACTTGTAGAAAGGTTAAAATAGGTGAAATTGATGAAGATAGAATACTTATATCCTGAGTTTTGTGGTATTTTTGGCGATCAAGCCAATATGGCTTATTTAAAACAGTGTTTAGAGGATGCTGTCTTTTATGATACACCGATAGAACAGGTACCTCATTTTGTTGAAGAAGACGTGGATATGATTTATATAGGACAAATGACAGAGCGTTCACAAAAGCGTGTTTTAGAAAAATTGATACCTTATCGTGAGCGTCTTCAAACATTGATTGAACAAGGAACTGTTTTTTTAGTGACTGGGAATGCCAGTGAATTATTTGGAGAATATATCGAAGAGGAAGATGGTACTAGGATTACTTGCTTAAAATTATTTTCAACTTATGCTAAGCAAGATATTTGGCATCGCTATAATGGGCTTGTCGTAGGAAAATTTGAGAATATGGAGATCATAGGTTTTAAGAGTCAATTTAGTCATAGTTATGGTTCACATCAAAAAGATGCTTTTATTCATGTTACCATGGGAGATGGCATGCATCCAGGTATTCAAGAAGAAGGAATTCATTATAAAAATTTCTTCTCTACTTATTTGATAGGGCCACTTCTTATCTTAAATCCAGCTTTTGTAGAGTATTTATTGGTATTACTGGGTGTTAATAAAGATATAGCTTATAAAGAGGCGATGTATGAAGCTTACACACATCGTTTAGAAGATATGAAAAGACTTCAATCAAAATAAAAGAATGATTCATGGGGAAAAGAATGTATGGATAAAGATAGAATGGAAAATGGGCGTATTTTGCCCTTGTTAATCACCTTATCAATTCCAGCCATGATAGGGATGATTGTCAATGCCATTTATAATATTGTTGATAGAATGTTTATAGGAAATGCTCCAGGATTAGGGTCACTTGGTTTGGCGGGAATCACTATTTCTTTTCCTGTTACTTTAATTTTAATGGCTTTAAGTCTTATGGCAGGAGTTGGAGGAGCAACACGTTTTTCTATTTCATTAGGTGCAAAAGAAGATGAAAAAGCAAAATATTATCAAGGGAATGCTTTAATGATCACGATTCTTTTTGGCTTATTTTTTATGATAGTAGGGAATCTTTTCATGAAACCTATCTTATTAGTTCTAGGTGCAAGTGAAAGTGTATTTCCTTATGCTAAAGACTATTTAAGTATTATTTTATATGGTGCCGTTTTTCAATGTGTGGCGATGTGTGGAAATAACTTTTCAAGGGCACAAGGCAATGCAAGAAATGCTATGGTATCCCAAATGCTAGGGGCAGGATTCAATATTTTATTTGATTATATTTTAATTATCAAGTTAAACATGGGGATGCAAGGCGCAGCATTAGCGACGATTGGGGGTCAATTTCTGAGCATGGTATGGCAGTTGGCTTTCTTATTTGGCCATAGAAGCATGATTCAATGTAAAATAGAGCATATGAAATTAAAAAAAGAATATGCTTTGATGATCATTAAAACAGGACTACCGGCATTTTTGATGCAAATGTCAACCAGTTTATTAAATATTGTCATTAATGGTACACTGAGTCAGTATGGTGGAGATTTAGCCATTTCAACGGTAGGTATTATTACGAGTGTCCAAACATTGATCTTAATGCCATTAACAGGGATGACACAGGGACAACAGCCTATTATGAGTTATAATTTTGGGGCAAAACGTTATGATCGAGTCAAAGAAACATTAAAGTATACGATTATTGGTGCAACGATGTTGGTACTCATCAGTTTTATCATTGTACAATTATTTTCCAAAACCATTGTTTCCATGTTTAACCATGAAGAAGCGATTATTGAGCTAGGGCGTGTTGCTATGAGAATTTGGTTTATGTGTTTACCTCTTGTAGGTGCACAAACCATGTGTGCCAATTTTTTTCAGTCGATAGGCATGGTGAAACAGTCAAGTTTTTTAAACTTGTTAAGACAATGTTTACTTCTTATTCCGCTTATTTTAATTTTGTCGTGGTGTTTTGGATTGTATGGGGTTTTTATAGCAGTACCGATTGCGGATGCTATGGCATTTTCTATCACCATGATTCTTATGATCAAACAAATGAAACAATTAAAAAGTATGCCTTCCAAAAATTAAGACATACTTTTTTATTCTTCACTTTTGATATCATCATAGTGTTCTAAAAAATGATGAATGCGATCATCATTGGTCATGCGATAACCAATGATTGTTGTTAGATTGACGTTGTGAACACTTCTAAAAAGATTGATATCAATATTTTCATAATCTTTTCTTAAATCAGCAATGATTTTCTTAACAAGTTTTCGTTTAGATTTATCTTCATGATCATTGTGTGTCATTTCTGTAAAATGGCAAGCACATTGTAAAAAGTGAAGGTCATTGAGACGACTCCAGGCAATGATATCTTGTTCTTTGACAAGATAGAGAGGTCGAATGAGTTCCATGCCTTCAAAGTTTTGACTATGTAATTTAGGCATCATCGTTTTATATTCTCCGGCATAAAGCATAGACATCAAAATGGTTTCAATCACATCATCAAAATGATGCCCTAAAGCAATTTTATTACAACCTCTTAGTTTAGCTTCTTTGTAAAGATAGCCTCTTCTCATCCTTGCACAAACATAACAAGGATTTTTTTCTTGTTGGTCAACGACATCAAAAATAGGTGATTCAAACATATGAATGGGAATATTTAATAGTTTTGCATTATCGATAATTCTTTGGCGATTGATAGATGTATATCCAGGATCCATCACAATAAAATCTAAATCAAAATGCATTTTACCATGACGTTGAATTTCTTGCATGCATTTGGCAAGTAGCATGCTATCTTTTCCCCCTGAGATACAGACAGCAATTTTATCGCCTTCTTGAATCATATCATAATCATTTAAAGCGCGTACGAAGCGTCGCCAAATGACTTTACGATAAGTTTTAATAATACTTCTTTCTATCAACTGATAACGTTCCATACAGACCTCCATAAGTATGTTTATTGTATCAAAGAGTTTTTGATTTATCAATCTTATGTAGTCATAGAACAGGACTTTTGGTATAATGGGCATGAGGTGGACTATGAAGATTAAAGAGGTTATTGTGGTTGAGGGAAAAAGCGATACTGCATTATTAAAAAGTGTCTTAGATGTAGATACAATAGAGACGAATGGTTCTAGAATGAGTGAAAAAACATTATCATTGATCAAAGAAGCACAAAGAACACGAGGCATTATTGTTTTGACGGACCCAGACTATCCAGGTATGAGAATTAGACATATGATTGAAGCGGCTGTTCCTGAATGTAAACATGCTTTTATTGATAAAAAAGATGCCATTAAACATGGAAAGTTAGGTGTAGCAGAGACGTCAGTAGAAATTGTTTTAAAAGCTTTAGAAGATGTTGTTTCTTTTGAAAAACAAAAAGAGTCATTGACGTGGCAGGAATTCTTAGATCTGGATATCATAGGACATAAGCAAAAACGTTTAGAGATATATCGAGCCTTTCATTTGGGCTATGGAAATGTTAAAACGCTTTTTAAACGTTTGAATATGTTAGGCATAACGAAAGAAGATATAAAGGAGAAATTAAAATGAAAAAATATGGAATTGTTGTTCTTTGTTTTTTGATGCTTCTTTCTGCTTGTTCAAAAAAGAAAGAGAAAGAAGAAGTTAAAGAACCCGAAGTTGTAGAACGTTTTGTTTTATCAGATGAGCAATACCAACAGATACAACCTAATGAATTAGGGCGTGTGCCAGTATTGATGTATCATCGTGTTACAAGTGACAAAGAGGCTTTGGCCATGGATAGCCTTTATACTGTGTCACCTGAAACATTTATGACACACATGCAAATGCTTTATGACCATGGGTTTGTTCCGGTGAGTTTAGATGATTATGTTCAAGGAACGATGGATTTAGAAGCTGGTAAACGTCCATTTGTCATGACGTTTGATGATGGTAATCGTGATAATTTTCAAGCATCATTAAAAGATGGACAATTAGAAATAGATCCAGAATGTGCGATAGGATTGATGGAACAGTGTCGTGAACTTTATGGTTGGAATATGCAAGCAACCTTCTTTTTGAATGAAGATGATTTCTTTGAATACAATCAATATAAATTTGATCAAAGAGAAACATGTATAAAAGAAAAACTAGAATGGTTGGTCGATCATGGTTATCATTTAGGTAATCATACAGCAACCCATGTTTATTTGCCTGATATTCAAAGTGATGAACAATTAAAAGGAGAAATTGGTCGTGTTGAAAAACGATTAAAAGAATATCTTCCTGACTATACTATGAAATATATCGCTTTGCCTTTTGGATCAAGTGTACCGGCAAGTTATGAAAAAAGTTTATTTGACGGAGAATATGAGGGTATTTCTTATCACTATGAAGCAGCATTAGAAGTTGGTTGGATGCCAGAAAGATCACCTTATCATGTTTATTTTGGCGAACATGATTATCAGATGGAAAAAGGCAGAACGGGCACTTATTTAATGAGAACTCGTGGTTGGACCACACCTGATTCAAAGCAGGAACCTTGGGATGTCGCCTACGCTATTGAATATTGTGTTGACCAAGGAAACGGCTATGTCAGTGATGGCATGAAAGATCGTGTCTCTTATCCACAAGATTGGGAAGACTCTATTTCAAAAACAAAGGAAGGTATGGAATATTATCCATATTAAGACTATGAAATATATTGGAAATATAAAAAATACATTGGCTATCTTAGAAAAATATCATCTGCAAGCTTCTAAAAGTTATGGACAGAACTTTTTAGTAGATGAACTTGTGATTGAACGCATCGTTGAAAGTATCGATATTCAGCCACAAAGTTGTATTATTGAAGTTGGACCTGGATTAGGAGCCTTGACACAGGTTTTAGCAAAGAAGGCAGACTATGTTTTGGCTATCGATATTGATGCACGTATGGAAAATGTTCTTCAGGAGACTTTAAAGGAAGAAACGAATATTAAAATATGGATCCAAGATTTTTTAAAAGTAGATTTACAATCACTAGTACAATCACTTCATCAACAATATCAACATATCTATATTGTTTCAAATCTTCCCTATTACATTACTACAGCTTTAATAGAAAAGATGGTGACGCTTCCTATAACGATCGATGCTCTTGTTTTAATGATGCAAAAAGAAGTCGCTTATAAGATCGTGAGGTCAAAAGAAGCAAAGGATCGTAGTGCTTTATCTTATATGATGGATCATAGGGGGAAAAAAGAATACTTATTTGATATCTCCAGACATGTTTTTATTCCCCAACCTCATGTAGATTCTGCGGTGATAAAATTTACCTTTTATCAACAGTCTTATGATGAAGGGTTATATCCATTCTTATGTCAATGTTTTAAACAAAGAAGAAAAACGCTTTATAATAATTTAAAAGCGATCATAGATCCGCAAGAATTAGAGTATTATTTCAAAACTTGTCAATTAGATCTTAAAGTGAGAAGTGAACAAGTTTCTTTACAAG
>CANPGX010000022.1 GCA_947573745.1 uncultured Erysipelotrichaceae bacterium
CGATGGCGCTTGCAGAAGGAGAAACTTTTGAATGCCCAGTTCAATATGTCAAGGATTCATATGCAAAAGAAGTTTATGATGAATTTGTCATTCCTGGAGTACATGCTGGTGTAGATGGTAAAATTGAAGATCACGATGCTATTATTTTTGCAAATTTTAGACCTGATCGTGCTATTCAGATGTCTACTGTTTTCACTAATGATGTTTATGATTGGAAACCTGCTGTTAAACCTACGGACTTATACTTTGTATGTATGATGAAATATGCCGACAGTGTTCGTGGAGAAATTGCTTTTGCTTTACCAAGTCTGACAAATACATTAGGAGATTATTTATCAAGTCAAGGTTTAAAGCAGTTAAGAATTGCTGAAACTGAAAAATATGCTCATGTGACTTTCTTCTTTGATGGCGGATTAGATAAAGAAATTGAAGGTGCAACACGTGTTCTTGTCAATTCCCCTAAAGTAGCTACTTATGATTTACAGCCAGAAATGTCAGCTTATGAAGTGAAGGATCGTTTAATTGAAGAATTGGATAAAGATATTCATGATGTTGTTATTGTGAATTTTGCAAATTGTGATATGGTAGGACATACAGGTGTTATTCCAGCGGCTATTAAGGCAGTGAGTGTTGTTGATGAATGTGTTGGTGAAATTTATGAAAAGGTACTTTCTTTAGGAGGTACGATGCTTATTACTGCAGATCATGGTAATAGTGAAATGTTAAGAGATGAAGAGGGTAATCCATTTACTGCTCATACAACCAATTTAGTACCACTTATTGTTACTAATAGTCATGTATCTTTAAGAGAAGATGGAAAATTAGGTGATTTAGCACCAACGATCGTAGAACTTTTAGGATTAGATCAACCAGTGGAAATGACTGGAAAATCTTTATTAAAGTAAAATGAAAAAGTTTTTATTCATCCTGTCACTCTGTTTATTAGTGGCAGGTTGTTCTTCTATTCAAGAACCAACGCATCAGTCTGTGACAAAAGATCGTGTAGAAGGTATTGTGGATATTGATTATGATACGCTTGTTGATAAACTCAACAATGATGTTGATTTTTTACTTTATATAGGAAGACCTGATTGTCAGGACTGTCGAGAATTTGATCCTATTTTACAGGCATATCTAGAACAACATCCTCATCAAGGTATCTATTATCTAAACATTAAGACTTTTCGAGATGAAGCCAATCAAGAGGGTGCCAGTGAAGAGAAAAAGCTTTTTTATACGAACTTAAGAGAAGAATTAGATTTTTCATGGACACCTATTTTGAAGCACATTCAATCAGGAAAAACAGTATCTGAATTTCAATATTTAGATGAAGATTATTATCAGCTTTCACTAGAACAAAGACCTGCTCGTTTAAAAGAATTTAATCAAGCATTTATACAATGGTTTGAGGATGTATATTAAAAGAATCGAGGTTATATATGAAAAGATGTCCTAATTGTCAACATGAAGTTAAAAATGAAGATCGTGTTTGTCCGTATTGTGGACATGTTTTAAGTGAAGAACCACGTGTGATTCGTATATCTTTACCTATTTGGCCTGTGATCGTACTTGCGATTTCCATGGCTTTTCTCTACTTTTATCAACCGCAAAATGCCATCATGACTTCAATACCTAAAAAAGGGAGCACGATTGGCGAAGTTAAAGAAACCAGAGAATATGATAAAGTCATGTCTTTTAATAGTTATGCCACCTTCTCTAATTATTTTACAAATGGTGAAGATTTAATGAAAGATGCTTTATCTTTTGAGGAAAAACTAGATGTGTTTTTAAAAGAACAAGCCTATAGATATCAAAGAAGTGAAAGTGTTTCTTTATATTCCCATCAGCTTGTAGAAACAACGACACAATATGATATATTTTCTGAATCAGGTAAAGTTATACTCATTTATCATGAAGATAATCTAAAGAATGAATCTTTGTGGATAACCATGGAAATAGAAGGGGAAACCTTTACAGATTTAAATTTTATTCAGGATGAAAAACATCCATTCTATGCCCTGTTTAAATATTTTTCGGGAATAGATTTTTCAAAAAGTATTTATGTTTCTTCTTTGGCAAGATTTCAAAACTTAAGTGAAGATTTTGAGAAGTACCAAGGGCATATAGGACATTATGGAATCGGTGTTCAAGAAGAAAGTTTTAAGATCATGATCTATCCATTATATGATCAAGAGGGTTATCAAAGTCAATTTAGTTTTAAGATAAAGTAAAGCGAGCAAGGGCTCGCTTTTTTTAGTCATAGATTCTTACTTTAAGAAATTTATAAAGATGTGGTATAATCATGAATGGGGTGATGATATGCAAAAAATTATGATTGTTGAAGATGACGAAACAATCGCATCTTTAGTGAAAGAACATCTTTTAAGATGGCATTTTGAAGTATCTATTGTCAAGGATTTTGAACATATCGTAGATATTTTTCTTACTGAAAATCCATCGCTTGTTCTTTTGGATATTTCGCTACCTTTTTATAATGGATATTATTGGTGTACAAAAATTCGTGAAGTTTCGCCTGTACCTATTATTTTTATTTCAAGTCATGGGGATAATATGAATATTGTGATGGCCATGAATATGGGGGCTGATGATTTTATTGTGAAACCATTTGACCTAAGTGTCGTTACAGCAAAAATACAGGCTCTTTTAAGAAGGACGTATTCATTTTCAAAATCATTTCATCTATTAACTTATCAAGATCTAACATTAAATACCATGGACGTGAGTGTTACTTATCAGGATATTAAAATTGATCTAACAAAAAATGAATTAAAAATACTGCAAACCCTTTTTGAAAATCCAGAAGCCTATGTTAGTCGAGATCAATTGATGATGGCTTTATGGCAAAGTGATCAGTTTGTGGATGATAATACTTTAAGTGTTAATATGAATAGATTAAGAAAAAAATTAGAGGAATTTAAGATTGATGATCTTATTCAAACCAAGAAAGGATTAGGATATCGTATTTATTATGAAAAAAATAATGGATTACTTTCATAGTCGGAAAAGCATATACTTTGTTTTTGGATTGATTTTATTGATTTTTATCACAATTTTATTTTTATATAACACACTAAATCAGGCCATTTATTATGCTACGATCTTATGCTTTTTCGTTGTGTTGGTTTTCTTTGTGATGGATTATGGTCATTATATAGACCATAAAAATCGTTTGGAAAGAATGTTGTCGTTAAATGAAATAGATATTCATCATTTACCTTCTCCGATGACATCTTTAGAAGAAAGTTATCAAGCTTTGTTGATAGAAGTTGATCGTCGTCATCAAGCTTTAGAAGAAACTTATGAAAATACTTATCAGGAAAGTGTTGATTATTTTACATTATGGGTTCATCAAATCAAAACACCTATTGCAGCTTTACGTCTTTTAACAGATAAACATTTTCAACAACAAGATGTGCAAGTTCAGATTTCTCGTATTGAACAGTATGTAGAAATGGCACTTTATTATGTGAAGATTGACCATATTGCTTCTGATTTAAGGTTAGCACATTATGATTTAAGATCATTGGTGAATGAAGCTATACGTAAACAAGCTGTTTTATTTATTCAAAAGAAGATAACCCTTGATTTACAGCCTATTGACCGTTGTATCCTGACGGATGAAAAATGGATCGTTTTTGTGATAGAGCAGATTTTATCCAATGCTTTGAAGTATACCCCTTCTGGTGGGCGTATTGAGATTTATGAACATGATGAAACGCTTTATATCAAGGATACGGGTATTGGCATCAAAGCAGAAGATCTACCACGTTTATATGAAAAGGGCTTTACAGGATATAATGGAAGAGTGGATAAAAAAGCCAGTGGTTTAGGATTATACTTATGTCAACAAATTATCCATTATTTTGGGTATACATTGACAATTACTTCTAAGGTGAAAGAAGGAACATGCATCGCTATTAATTTTCATGTTGAAAACCTAGAGGTAGAATAGCTTACAATAATGTAAGATAAGACATTAAAATTGTAAGATAAATCCATGGAAGATCGTGACTTTTTTTAATAGACTATGGGTAAGTGAAAGGAGTCTTATCGATGACATTATTAGAAGTTAAAAACTTAAAAAAAATTTATACAACACGCTTCTCAAATCAACAAGTGATCGCTTTATCTAATGTGTCTTTTAGTGTAGAAAAGGGAGAATATGTTGCTATTATGGGAGAGTCAGGGAGTGGCAAAACGACATTATTAAATATTTTAGCTTCTTTAGATAAACCTACAAGCGGATATGTGTATCTTGATGGGCAAGAAATGACACATATTAAAGAAAAGGAACTTTCTGAATTTAGAAGAAAAAAACTTGGTTTTGTTTTCCAAGATTTCAACTTATTAGATACGTTCTCTATTAAAGATAATATTTTTTTACCCCTTGTCTTATCTAAGGAACCTTATCACTTGATGAATGAAAAGTTACAAGTATTGGCACCAAAGCTAGGTATAGAAACGATTTTAGATAAATATCCTTATGAGATTTCTGGAGGACAGAAACAAAGGGTAGCAGTTGCTCGTGCCTTGATTACACATCCGGCGATTATTTTAGCCGATGAACCTACAGGGGCACTGGATTCAAAAGCAACACACCGTCTTTTAGACATGCTTGACATGTTAAATAAAGAGGGGCAAACCATTTTGATGGTCACCCATTCTAGTCAAGCAGCCAGTTATGCTAAACGGGTTCTTTTTATTAGGGACGGTGAAGTTTTTCATCAGCTTTATAAAGGACATCAAACCAATGAACAAATGTATGAAAGCATTTCTAAAACTTTGACATTAATGACATCGGGTGGTGGACACTATGAAGTCTAGATTTTTCTACTTCCATTTAGCTTGGACCAATATTATTAAAAATAGACAAATCTATATACCTTATGTCCTATCTCAAACACTAACGATCATGATGTTTTATTTGATCCATAGTCTTTCCATTAATGAGGGGTTTGAAAATGGGGCAGTTGGACGTACGATGTTGCCGGTGATCTTAAATCTAGGGACCGGTGTAGTTGCTGTATTTTCAGCTATTTTCTTATTTTATATTAATAGTTTTGTCATTAAACGCCGAAAAAAAGAGGTCGCTCTTTACCATATTTTAGGACTAGAAAAGAAACATATCATGGTGATGATGTTGTATGAAACAGTGATGATTTCTATTTTTTCATTAAGTTTAGGAATCTTATTAGGGACTTTATTTAGTCGTTTAATGTTTTTAATTCTGGTTAAGATGATCGGTATTTCCACGTCTTTATATTTTGAGATACCTTTAAAGAGTGTCGTATTGACCATGAAGATTTATATAATACTTTTTATTGCGACATATATCTACAATATTTTTCAAATAAAGACAACGAATCCTATTACATTGCTTTATGAAAAGAATCATGGAGAGAAGGAACCAAAAGTTAAATGGTTACTCACATTACTAGGTATTATTTTTTTATTGAGTGGTTATGCTTTGGCATTGTTGATTGAAGATCCAGGCGTCGCCATGGTTTTGTTTTTCTTTGCTGTGATCTTAGTGATTTTAGGAACCTATTTACTTTTCACGACCGGATCGATTGCCCTTTTGAAAATATTAAAGAAAAACAAACATTTTTATTACCAGACACATCATTTTATTCCTATATCTCAAATGATTTATCGTATGAAACAAAATGCTGTAGGACTTGCGAGTATCTGCATTTTATGTACTTGTATTTTAGTGATGATGTCCTCTACGATTTATTGATTTAACCCATTATAGTCACTATAAGACATATACATTTAATGTCCATGCACATGATCATATGATTGATATAAGTTCTGACAGTTTTGGGCAAGTCATGCTGGCAACAACTTTAGAAAGTTATCAAAATATGCAAGATGATCCTGTTGTATTGCAAGAAGATGAGGTGTTGATCCATCGTCGTGGGACGACTTTTACCGATACGATTGTGATTGGAGATCAAACCTTTAAGGTCAAGGATTATTTTAATGACGTGTATTATCTACCTAGTCGCCGTTTATCGACATCGGTGGAATATATAGGCATTGTTTTTCCAAGTGAAGAGGTCCTGAAGGAAGTTATGGAAGCTAGAGGACAGGAAGTGTCTTCCCGTATAGTGGTTTCCATAGATTATGGCGGTTGGAATGTCGGTCAGAAAGCTAATGAAATCATAGAAAATATCTATCAAGAATATCCTAGTTTAGAGACAAGTTCGCAATATGAGACTCAGGTTTTGTTGATGGAGATTTTTGGCAGTTTATTTTTCCTAGGTATTTTTTTAAGTGCTTTGTTTTTAATGGCGACTATTTTGATTATGTATTATAAACAACTTTCTGAGGGCTATGAGGATCAGCAACGTTTTGAAATTATGCAAAATGTAGGGATGAGTCAAGATGAAGTCAGAGCATCTATTCGTTCGCAAGTTTTGATTTTCTTCTTTTTACCACTGATTGTTGCGATGTTGCATATGTTATTTGCTTTTAAGATGATTGTTAAAATGTTTGGCTATATTGTTGCTTCTGATATTACTTTGTTTGCTGTTTGTACAGTCATGTCAATGATGATCCTTGTAGTTATCTATAGTATAGTTTATAGATGGACAGCGAAAGTTTATTATCGAATTGTTAAATAAAAAAATCCTTTTAAAGGATTTTTTTGATTTTGTATTGATAATAGAAAGAAGTGATAATCATCATGGTAATAAAGGTAAAAACCATCATGAGAATAAGGGTATTCATCAAAGAATAACTGATTAAAGATAAGAAATATAATTTCATCAAGACTAGTAAACCATAGGTAGAACTTAATATAAATAAGATACCGTAAAAAACGAGGACTTCTTTTAAAGCGATACGTTTAAGTTGTTTAAAAGTATACCCAAAAAGTAATAAATGATGGTAATCTAATAAACGTTGTTCAATGATTCCCATATATTTGAAGTTTAAAGAAAAACCAATCAGGATAAGGATCATACCATCACAAAATAAGGCAATCATCGTTTCTAAAGCGGGGTAATAAGAAGCCACAAGGGCAATCATTAAACTTGAAGATATCACTAGAATTAAAATAGGAAGGTTCATTTTTTGAAAATTGTCACGAATATAATTAAGATAAATACGGGCTTGCGGATATGGATGACAACGCTTGGCTAATTGAGATAGTAACTTTGGTATAATATAAGCATCTATACCAAATAATCCTACTGATCCTAAAAGTGTGTAGCCTACATAGGCAGAAATATCGTCCCCATTTAAAAGGATCAAAACAATACCTGAACTATAAAAAATCATGTATAGTAAGTCCCACCCCACATGCTTAAAGGCAAAGGAGGAAGATTTTCCAGTATGTAAAAGATCGGTAATACTACTTCGATATACAAAACCTAAGTTTAAGATAACACACCATAAAACTTCAAAACCAACAATATAACTTGTTCCTAAAATAGCATCTGAAGAAACAACGATCATTGCTGGAAAATGAAGTATTTCTTGTAACAGGTAACGTTGTAATGGTATGGAGATATAACCTATAAATGCTCCTAAAGGAATAGAACTGAACATAATGACTATATTTTGGATCATCAAAAAGGACGTAAGTTGAAGGTAACTGGCTCCAGAAATAAGATTTAAAGAAAGTTCTTTTGCTTTGGTGGTGATGTAATAATTGTTAGCATAGAAAGATGAAAACATCGCAATCGTAATGACCCCACACAACATGGCAGAAATCATACTACTACCACTTCCACCTTGAATTGAAAGTAATTTTTGATCACTAAAAGAAAGATTGAAGATGGAAAAAGTAAAAGCTGTAGATAAAACAAATGTCAACCAATAAAACAAAGCTTGTTTGTAATCCTTTTTTAAGGAAATCAGTGCTAACTTAATCATAATCTTCCTCAAAAAGATGTGTGTTTAAGGTATTAATTTCAACGATTTTTTCATAGTAGGCCTTTTGTGAAAGGTCTTTTTTTTCTAAGGTCTGTTCAATTTGTCCATCTTTAATATAAATAAATCGATTAGAGTAGCTGGCGACCATCGGATCATGACTTACCATGAGAATAGAAACGCCTTCTTTTTGATGTAGTTGTTTAAATAGTTGCATGAGTTCATAAGAATTTTTAGAGTCCAAATTTCCGGTAGGTTCATCAGCGACAATTAATTTAGGTTGACTGACTAAAGCACGAGCAATGGCAGCTCTTTGACGCTGACCACCAGAACATTCATTAGGGTACTTATTTAATAAATCTAAAATATTAAGTTTTTCAGCGACATTGTGAACACGTTCTTTTTGTAAAGCCCGAGGCATTTTAGCTAAAGTAAGAGGAATGGCAATATTTTCATAGAGCGTCAAAGCATCCAATAAGTTAAATTCTTGAAAAATAAATCCTAAATTCTCATAACGAAAATGACCAATTTCATTTTCACCCATGGTTTTGACTTCACGTTGATTAATATATACAGTCCCTGTTGTGGGAAAATCAACAGTCGATAAATTATTGATAAATGTCGATTTCCCAGAACCACTAGGACCCATTACACAAATAAAATCACCTTCATTCATTTGTAAAGAGATTTTATTTAATGCGGTAAATGCTTGCTTGGTCCCTAAACCATAGATCTTGGTCATGTTTGAAGCGCGTAAAATTTCTTTTTTCATGATGCATTTCCTAAAAGTCCAAAGTGTTTTAAAGCGAGATAAATACCGTCTTGATCTACGCTACTTGTTGTATAAGTAGCAGATGCTTTGACTTGATCATCCGCATTTCCCATGGCAATCCCCATTTTTACACTTTGTAACATGTCGATATCATTTTCACCATCGCCAAAAGCCATAGCTTCTTCTGGTGTTAAATGATAGTATTCTAAAACTTTTTGAATACCATAGGCTTTAGAACCACCTGTAGGGACGATGTCAAATCCATATTCATGCCATCTTGTAGCTTGGCAATGTCTTAAAAATGGAAGAATCTTCTCATCTAACACATCTTTAGAACAAAATGGGCATACTTGATATACAGGAGAATCATAAGCTTGATGAATATCTTCTACTGGAGGCACTTCTATGTGCACGGATGCTAGAGCTTGTTCAATATCATTATTTATCCTACTGGCATAGAGTTTATGCGCATGTACGAAAATCAATGGAATTTGAAGATGTTGATCAAGTTGAATAAATGTTTGAATATCATGAAGATCAATAGGGTTTTCAAAGATGGGATTTTGATGATTAAAACAGTATTGTCCATTTAATGTAATAAAACCATCAAAATCATTTAAATCTAAAGAAGGAATGCCCTTTAATTCTTGAGGGGAACGTCCTGTTGCAATAAATAGTTTAATACCTTTTTCTTTCAAGGTTTTTAAAGCTTCTTTGGTGCTTTGAGGCACTTGAAAACAATGATGATCGATCAAGGTGCCATCAATATCAAAAAAAATCGCTTTATACATGAATATCACTCCTTTATATGTTATCATTATACGTGAAAAAAGAAGTGTTGTATATAGGAGACTGGTTATGAAAATTCAAGTTTTTGGACATCGTGGTGCTAGCCAAACTTGTCCTGAAAATACCATGGCTGCATTCAAACAAGCTTATGAGGATGGGGCAGATGGTATAGAAACAGATGTGCATATGAGCAAAGATGGGCATCTTGTTTTAATTCATGATGAAACGATTGACCGTACAAGTAATGGTCAAGGATGGATCAAAGATATGACTTTGGAAGAATTAAGAAAGTATAACTATGCTTATCATCATGAAGGCTTTTATGAAATACCTACCCTAGAACAACTTCTGATTTTTTTAAAGCAAACGACGATGATGCTTAATCTTGAGATTAAAACTGACTGTGTACATTATGAAGGTATTGAAAAGAAGGTGCTTGATTTAGTCTCTTTTTATCAATGTGAGGATCGTGTGATCTATTCTTCCTTTTATTTGGAGAGCCTCTTAAAATTGAAAGCAGAGAATGCTTCTATCTATGCTGGATATCTTTATGAAGACCATCCATTTAAAAAGTATCATCTTGCGAAGAAGTACCATTTAGATGCTGTTCATCCGGAATATATTTTTGTGAAAGATAAAAAATGGTTAAAAAAATGTCAAAAGAATGGTTTAGAAATCAATGTTTGGACTGTTAATCAAAGAGAAGATGTTCAACGTATGAAGAAATTAGGTGTTCAGCGATTGATTGTGAATCATCCAAAAGAGGTTAAATGTTTTTTAGATGAATAATTTCCTTCATTTTACAAATAATATTAAAAAAAGTAATGGAGGAGTTAAAATGAAATCAACAGGTATGGTAAGAAGAGTCGATCGTTTAGGACGATTAGTTTTACCTAAAGAAATTAGGGATACACTAGGAATTAAAGTTGGGGATGGCTTAGAGATACGACTAGATAAAGATGATCAAATTATTTTAAAGAAATATGCTAAGGTTCAAGGTATTGAAGAAGGAACAGAAATTATTTTAGATCAACTCTATGAACGTTATGGCAATATTGTTCTTGTCAGCGATTATCAACATATTCTCTATGCTAAACAAGCTAAGGGGGCTTTATATCAAGGTAAAAAACTAACAAGAATGTATCGTGATGTTTTATTGAAAAAAGAAGCGGGTCGTTTTGAAGAAATTGAGGTGATACCTCAGACATATGAAAAAGAATGTTATATTTATCCGATTTTTAGAGAGGATCGTTTGTGTGGCTCTTTTGCGATGATCACACATCGTACACCTTTAAAAGATGTGGATGAAAATGTTCTTCATTTTGTATGTCAGGTTATAAGTCAGCAATTAATATAGGGGAGATAGTATGAGACTAGATAAATATTTAAAGGTGTCTCGTCTTGTTAAAAGGCGTACATTATCCAAAGAAATGAGTGAAAATGGACGTGTTAAAGTCAATGGTAAAACTGCGAAACCATCGACAGAATTAAAAGTTGGAGACCACATTGAAGTGACTTTTGGCAATCGTGTGTTAGAAGTGAAGGTATTAGAACTTAGAAACCATGTTCTTAAAGATGATAGTTCTTTACTTTATGAGATTATCAGCGAAAAAAGATTAGAACAAGAAGCGCGTGTATTTTAAGACGTAGATAACCTAATTCAGGGAACCTACGTTTTTTTATTTGGCTTTTATTTTTACGTTTGTATCAGTTCTATAAAAAGATCAAATGCATATATAGAAAATATAAAGGAGGAAGAAAT
>CANPGX010000023.1 GCA_947573745.1 uncultured Erysipelotrichaceae bacterium
AAACAAAGAATATTATAGAGGATATTATCAAGCAACAAGAGGCTTTTGCTGTTGAGTTAAAAGAAGATCATAAGGTTATTGGAAGCATTGGTTTACACAAAAAAGTTCCTCTTGAAAAATGGAAAAATTATCGTCAACGTGAAATTGGATATGTTCTTAGTCCTGAATATTGGGGTCATGGTTATATTCCAGAAGCAGTAAAGGCATTCATTTCTTATGGATTTAATGATTTGGACTTAGAATTAATTTGGTGTACATGCTATAATAATAACCATAATTCTAAAAGGGTCATTGAGAAATGTGGATTTAAAAAAGTCTATGGTTATTGGGCGAAAACTCCCTTGTTAAAACAAGATAAAACCATGAGTGCTTATTATTGGATTCGTCGTGAAGAGTATGATAAAGGAGGTCTCTAAATGCACTATTTAACACGAGAAGAAAGAATGATTCAACTTGAAAAAATGTATAATACGCGGGATTTAGGTGGATACGAAACACAGAGTAGTTATTATACAAAGACGCATAGGTTTATAAGAGCAGCTTCACCTGCACTTATGAGTGAAAAGGATCGAGAAAAATTATATGATTATGGGGTTCGCATTGAGATTGATCTCCGTGGTAGTTTTGAAAGAGAAAAGGCACCAAGTAGACTTAAAGGATATAAAGATATCACTTATTTTACAGTAGATTTATTATCCGGTATGAATGTGGACGTTATTCCTAAAGATATGAGAGAATTCAAAAGTATAGCAGATTTATATATCATGATGCTAGAATATTGTAAACCAAAGATAAAAGAAGTTTTTGATATTTTTCTAAATCATCTTGATACGACGATTTTGTTTAATTGTTCTGCAGGGAAAGATAGAACAGGTGTCATTGCTGCTTTATTATTGGATTTAGCAGGATGTCATGATTATGATATTGTGAAAGATTATATGGAGTCTTTTGAGAATATCCAGCCTATGTATGAGGTATTATTAAGTGGTGTAGGCGAAGAACAAGAAAACTTTTTAGCATCAAAACCACAGTATATGATGCTATTCTTGGATCATTTAAGAGAAAATTATGGTAGTGCAAAGACGTATCTATTAGAGTTAGGTTTTACAGAAGAAGAAGTACAAGAAATAGAAGATTCTTTTAAAATATAAAAGTAGATATGCTTCCTGATGTGTATAAAAAATCAAGGAGGCATTTTTATATGATAGAGTTAACTTTTAAGGAACGCAGCCAGATTGTTAAAAAATTTTTCGATGAATATATTAGAGCGAGTATGTCCTTATCTATGCTAGAAGATAAAGATTTTTATCCTGTAATGTCTTATCAAAACATAAGAGAAACAAGTCCTTCTTTTGATAAAAAAGAACATATGTTGATTGATCATATGGAAAAGAAAGAGCAACTTAGAAAGAGAATTTATTCAACGGATCGTATTTTACTTGCGTTAAAGGAAGAACACAGAGAAATGTTAGAAAAGGAATACTTGTTTTATGAAAAAGATTGGTGGCAATGTTATTATTCTAAGTCGACATATTATCGCATTAAAAAGAAAGCAATAGATGAATTATTATTTTATCTTATCGGAGAATAGTGTTATAATACTTTCGAGGTGAGATTATGAATTATTTTGAACAGTTATCAAAAAAATTAGAATCTAAATTTAATATTACATCACTAGAAATGGATTCTAAGTTTGTAGAATTAGGAATTTATTCTTTAGATTTAGTTGATTTGGTTTTTGAGATGGAAGAAGAATTAGGGGTAGAATTTGAAGATGAAGAACTCATGACGATCAAAACTGTCGGAGATTTGATTCAATTGGTAGAGAATAAAAAGAAATAGTAATCTATAGAATGTATGGTGACTTTCATATTGCTTTTTAGCAAAAGATATGCTATTATATGTAGGCTAAAAAGCAAAATATAGGGGCGTGGTTCAATGGTAGAGCATCGGTCTCCAAAACCGTTGATGCGGGTTCGATTCCTGCCGCCCCTGCCATGAGTCTATTGCGTTGATAAAAATCAGCGCTTTTTTTATAAATCATGAAGGAGGATATAATATGAAAATAATTTGGCACGGTCATGCTTGTTTTACACTTGAATTTTTAAAGGAAAGCATGGTTTTAGATCCTTATGAAAAGGGATCAGTTCCTGGATTATCCATGCCAACTTTAGAGGCAAATCATGTACTAATGAGTCATGATCATGCAGATCATCATGGAATTGAAAATATTAAGATCATTTCACAACCCATGGAAGCAAAGGTTACAAAAATAAATACCTATCATGATGATCAGCAGGGTAAACTTCGTGGTATAAATATCATTCATATAATAGAAGAAGAGGAGTTGCGTTTAGTACATTTAGGTGATTTAGGGTGCCCATTAACGCATCAGCAGATAGAATTACTCTCTGGATGTGATGTTTTAATGATACCAGTAGGAGGACACTATACGATTGATGCAATGCAAGCTTATCAAATTGTACAACAGCTTCATCCAAGAATTGTCATTCCAATGCATTATTATGGAGAAACATTTGGATATGATGTATTAGCACCGGTAGATGATTTTATTCAATATTGTAAAGATTGCGTCTTTTATGAAAGTAATGAACTTTTTATAGATACTAAAACGGCTTCGCAAACCGTTATTTTGAAATGCCCGAAAAAGGATTAAAATGCCTTGTCATTTACTTTTGATAGGAAAATGCTATAATGCTATTAATAATAAATCATTTTAAAACGAAGGGGGAATCATAAAATGATATCACAAGAAAAAGAAATTTTAGAGCAATTGACATCTTTAGACTATGTAAAAAAAGGGTTAGAATTTTTAGAAGATGATCAAGATAACTCGATAGAAGAGCAAATTGATCTTGTTGTGATTGAGGCACCTACAGGTCATGAAGAAAATCGTGCTAAAGAGATGTGTAAAAAATTTGAAGAACTAGGTTTGAGTGATATTCATACAGATGCTATAGGAAATGCTATAGGTGTGATGAAAGGAACACAAGAGGGATTAACGCTTCTTGTAGAAGCACATATGGATACTGTTTTTCCGTTAGGAACAGTGACACAAAGACCAGAAATTGATGAAAATGGTATTATCCATTGTCCAGGAATAGGAGATAATACACGTGGTCTTGCTGTGATTTTAGCTGTGATTCGTGCTATGCGTGCATCAAAAATTACACCTAAAGCAACAATTATTTTCGCTGGTACAGCACGTGAAGAAGGAACAGGATCATTAGGTGGTATGAAACATCTACTTCAAGATCATCCTGAAATAGATGCTTGTATAAGTGTTGATGGTGGTGGATTTACAAATATTACATTTAATGCGACAGGTATTAAAACTTTACGATATACGTTCCACGGATTAAGTGGTCATAGTATGGGACACTTTGGTGTTATTGCTCAATGTGCTCATGCTTTGGGAAGAGCAATAGCTACAATTTCAGATATTGAAGTTCCTGAAGAACCAAGATCATGTTTTGCAGTAACGAGTGTTAAAGGCGGTACTCTAGAAGGATTACATGCTATACCTGAGGAAGTTTCTTTTATTATTAATTATCGTTCAAATACATCAGAGGTATTAAAACAAATTGAAGATCAAGTGGAAGATGCAGTATCCAAGGCTTGCTTAAAAGAAAACCAACGTTGGGGAAAAGAAGGAGAAATTACTTACAGTTCAGAAATTTTGTGTGAAGCTCCAGCAGGTACACAAGAAGCAGATACACCATTAGTACGTGCTTTTGCAGAAGTTGTTCGCTTCATGAAAGAAGAACCAGAATACACAAAAGGTGGCTGTACAAACGCTAACGTACCTGTAGGAAAAGGTATTCCAGCCGTATGTATGGGTGGTGGTATCAAGATGGATATGAATGTACATTCTTTAAAAGAACTGTTCCCAGTAAAAGATGCCTATAAATGTCCACAAGCTGCATACTTATTGATTTTATTAGCAGCAGGTACTCAAGATACAAAAACAATCTTCTAATCTTTTTACTCAAAAATAATTTTATACAAAATGTGAAAAACACATTGACTTAAAAAGCCAGTGTGTTTTTTTGAAAGTTTATTCTATTATCTTTTTTGTAAAGTATATTAAAGTTGAGTGATTTTTGACATATCTAAAGCATGTGGTTCTTTGGTCGTGTCACCATACCCAATGACGATAGCGATGGCAAACTGATATCCTTCTGGAAAACCAAGATAAGTTCGCAAATCATTTTGACTTGGGTCATTCAGTAAATCTTTACAGCAGCCAATAATTGTGCTTTTTAATCCAAGAGATTGTGCTGCTAAGGCAATATTTTCAACAGCAATACCAGCATCAACAAGTGAAAAATGATTGAGATCCTGACTAGAGATAAAAATCATTAGTGGAGCATGATAGAAAAAGGACATACCTCTATCTTTTGCTCGTGCTTTTGCATCATCACTTGTAGATTCAAACATTTTTTGTTCCAAAGTAGCTATTTTTTCTTTTTCACAAACAAAACTAAAATGCCATTTTTGAAGGTTTCTAGCTGTTGGACTTGCAAGTGCAGCTTGTTTTAAGACCTGAATATCCTCTTGAGATAGAGGTGTTTCTTTAAATTTTCTAATAGAACTTCTTTCTAAAATATTTGTTAAAACTTCATTCATTAATAGACCTCCTTTTAGATAATAAAATTATATCATATTATTTGTTCAAAATTTCTAAAAAGTTTTATTGAATGGGCTTTCAATATTTATAGAATGTGGTATAATTTAAATATAAAAGATATACATTTGAAAAAAGGAGGAATTGACTATGTCAGTTGTAAAAGAGAAACTAGAGGCATTAAAGGATGCTAAGTACAAGTTATTGCTCATTGTTGGGCAACCAGGATCAGGTAAGTCTAAGTTGATCCATGAATACTCAGATGATACAGGTTATCCGATTGTAAACTTTAATACTATTTTTGGTGAAGAAGTTCCTGAGGGTTCAACAAGTGAATATATTACTGATTTTATGAAAGACTTTTTAAAAACCTACAAACATGATGTTTTATTATTTGATAATAAACGTGTTCTTTATAGTAAGAACTCAAGTATTGATTTATTATCTTTTTTAAAAGATTTAAGTCAAGAACGTTATGTTATCGCAACTTGGAATGGAAAAATTGATGGAGATACATTAATTCATCTTCGATCAAAAGTGGGCACAGATTTATCGTATCCTTTAGATACTTTAGAATGTGAATATATTGTTTGCCAATAATAATTAAAAATAGTATCTTATAAAAAAGCACTCTCAAGTTTGGATAACAAGCCAAGTGAGTGCTTTTTAAATATCTATTTTTTTCCTCCAATAACGAAGGATAAATTCCAAGAATGCAAGAATCAACACGATCCACCCCGTCCAGGCAAATATCGCGATCATATCCAAATTTATTTGACCAAATTTAAGTTGTTTTCCAATCCCTGTATGGACTCCCCCTAAAATTTCAGACATAATGCCTACTTTAAAAGCTAGTCCTAAAGAAGTAGATAGTGCAGATAAGAAGTAGGGCATACTTGCAGGAATGTAGATTTGATAAAGTCTTTTTAATAGAGGAACATGATATATTTTGAGCGTATCTTTTAAATCAGAATTCATTTGTCGGAAGCTTTCTAGAATATTTGTATAGAAAATAGGAATAAGTATAAAAAGAATAATAATGATACTACTCATTTCGTTAGAGAACCAAACCAGGATTATTAAAATATAAGAAATATTAGGAATACTTTTAATGATAGACATAAAAGGTGTTAACAATGTTTCAAAAATAGAGGACAGACCAGCAATCATGGCTAAAGATGTCCCTAAAAATAAAGCAAGAAGTAATCCGCTCATACAACGTGCAAAAGAAGTAAAAACAATATGATAAAAAGTAGGATCTAAGCATTGTTCTATCATTTTTGAAAAGACATCTATAGGGGTGGGAAGTAAAAAGCTATGTTTTATTTCTGCAATTATCCACCATATGATGATAAAAAGGGGAAAGGATAAATAGGATTTATATCTTTTCATTGCTTTTTCCTCCTTTTGATAGATGTCTTGATTATACCATAAAAATGATCATATTTAACGCCATTGTGCTAAAAAAGAGGACCATTTTATAATGCGAGAATAAATGAAATATCTTTTTCAGTATTAAATAAATAGCTAAAGGAGGTAGAAAAATGAGAAAAAGATTGATTTATCGATGTGATGATGTAGGTTATACAAAGGCTTATGATTTAGGCATTTTTAATGTTATTGATGCAGGTATTGGGTGTAGTGCAGATGTTATGTTTGATGCTGTTCATGCGAAAGAGGCATTGAAAAAATTAAAGAATAGACCTTGGGTGTCCATTGGGTGGCATCGCCATTTATGGGAACGACCTGTTTTAGATCCTGATGAAGTTCCTAGTATGGTGAATGAACAAGGACGCTTTAAATGGGGGCATCGTCAGAATCATTTAAAAGCCGAAGTTACTTATGAAGATGCATATAAAGAATTTGAGGCAGAAATGGCACTATGTTATCAGATTCTTGGCAGATATCCAGATGTCTCTGGAAATGGAAATTTAGAAGACATACCGTTAGAACACGCCTTTAGAGATATATGTCAAAAATATGGCATTGTGATAGATTTTTTCAAAAGCGAACCTTTTAGAAACAAATATATTGATGAAAGTGAAGAAGACTATCAAAAACTCATGTTGAAAATGAAAAAAGAAGCTGATTTGAAATGGCAGGATAAGCATATTATTTCTTGCCCTATTGCTGTGGGAGGATCTTATGACTTAAAAAACTTTGATCATTATAAACCCATTATTCCTATGACAAATCTAGTCTGGACAGAAAAAGAAGAAATTTATTTTTATGGTTGGCATCCTGGATTTTTAGATGATCATATTCTTAAAGAATCAACATCATCTGTCCATCGTGTTAAAGAGTATATAGATGCATTAAGTGAAGAATATAGGGATTGGATCATTAATCATCATGTAGAATTGATTAACTTTAGAGATGCACTTTATGATACTCATGAATTCCAAGATCATTTGAAAGAAATTCACTCTCCATTATATATAGGTAATATGAAATAAAAAAAGACAATGATGTGATATGTACCTTAAAATTTGTAAGAAAGGTACATATCGGTCATTGCCTTTTTTGTCTTATGATTGACTTAGCATATTTTCTTGATATGTAATTTTAAACTGTTCTAAGAAAACTTTGATATCTTCTTCATGCTCTTTAGCAAGATCAAAATGAATATTTTGTCGTTTCCAAGAATTCATAGCAATTTTAGCATTAGGAACACCTAATGTTTCTTCGCCAACAATGTTTATAAGTTCTTCAATCTTTTCTGGATGATCAACTACCGTCTTATTCACAAATGCTTCAATTCTAGAAAGTAATTGTTCCACTTTGTTTTCACATCCTGATTTTACAAAGATAGCAGCCTGTGGATATCCATATGAATCGGAACCAGTTGCTTTTTGGTATTCTTCTTGTAAGTCAGCTATGATTTGCAATTCAATATTGTTTTCTTTAGCTTTATTAATAGTCACACTGGCAATGGGTTCAGCGACAATACCTATTGTTGCATGACCACTGACCAATTGAGCCATAACATCACTGACAGCATTAAAGTATGTTAATTCAGAACTAAAATCTGGATAGACGGTTGTTAAGATTTTTTGAGGAACAGCACCCTCTCCAAAAGCAGCAAAGTTTTTAGGATCGTCTAGAGAAGCACCTTCCTGACCAACAATATAAAGATTTCCCCAAGTAATCACGGCTTTAAGTTTATAGTCTGTTTGATCTTTAGATATTAATTGGCATCCTAAATTAATAGGTGCAATAATAATATCATATTCACTATCTTTTTTAACGAATTCGCTAGCAAGAACGTCACTACCACTGACTGTATTAATGGTCACATGCTCATTTTGATATTCTTCTAATAAAGAAAGAGCAGGTGCCCCAGTTGGGCAAAGGATAGATATAGCTTGTTCTTCTTGAGATTTAGAAGCACAACCACTAAGGCCTAAAAGACAGGCCAATAGAAAATATTTTATTTTTTTCATAGCATTTCCTCAACTTTCATTCTTTGAAAATTATTATAAAAGCTTAAATCATGAAATACAATAAATTTGCCCAAAAGTATGGTTTGAACATCTTTTCACATGTGTTTGATTTATGTTATAATGAACATATAATGAATAAAAAGGGAGTGTGAATATGGAAAAGCTTAATGCAAAATCATTAGATTTTATTCATGATGTCGTTAACCGACATAAGGATAAAATGGGACCAGTCAAGTTAATGCTTCATGATATCCAAGATGAATTAGGATATATTCCGTTTGAAGCCATGGAAGCTATTTCTGATGCAACGGGTGAACCTGTTGCTAAAATTTATGGTGTTGTCACTTTTTATACACAGTTTACAACAATGCCTAAAGGTCAACATGTGATTAATGTTTGCTTAGGAACGGCTTGTTATGTCAAGGGAAGTCAGCAAATTTTAGATGGCTTAGTAGAGTTGACGGGTGCCAAAGTCAATTCAACAAGTGCAGATGGTATCTTTTCTATCGATGCAACACGTTGTGTTGGGGCCTGTGGTTTAGCGCCTGTTGTCAGTATAGATGGTACAGTGTATGGTAATGTCAAGTCTGTAGATGATCTTATTGAAACCGTGCTTTCATTAAAAAAAGAGGTTGCATAGAATGAAACTGAAAGACATTTTAATGTCAGTCAAGGCTTCGATAGCTTATTTAGAAGATGAGAGTATACTAGAACGACAATATCAATTTGCATTTGCAAGTGATTTGATGAGTGATGCTTTGGCTTTAGTTCGAGAGCATCAAGAGGAAACACTGTTCATTACAGGTTTAAATCATGAACAAACAATTCGAACAGCAGAAATGTTAGATTTTAATGTTGTGATTTTTGTTAGGGGGAAAATTCCTTCAAAAGAAACAGTTGCTTTAGCGAAAGCAAATGGTATCAGTCTATTTTATACAGAAGATACAATGTTTCAGGCCTGTGGGAAAATTTATGAAATAGGAGTTAAACACTCATGAAAAAAGTCTTTACAATAGAAAAGGAAGATTTTGAGAATGCTGGTATTGTGTCTAGTCAGATAAAAAAGACTTTAAAACTTCTCGGCTTAGAAACAGTCATATTACGTCGTGTTTCTATTGCCTGTTATGAAGCAGAAATTAATATGATCATTCATTCTAATGGGGGAAAGATTACGTTTGAATTAGATGAAGATGAAGGAAGAGTTATTTTATCCTTTGATGATCGTGGCCCGGGGATAGAAAACTTAGAACAGGCTATGCAACCAGGTTGGTCAACGGCCTCTTCACAAGCAAGAAAACTTGGGTTTGGAGCAGGTATGGGATTGGTCAATATGAAACGTGTTGCAGATGAGTTTGATATTCATTCATCTAAAGAAGGCACACATTTAAGGATGGTTTTTCAATAATGAAACCAACAATTTCATATACATTATCTTCATGTAAGGGGTGCTTGAAGTGTTTGAGAGCTTGTCCTGTAGGAGCGATTTCTATTAATCGTGAAATCGTTCATATCCAAAGTGACAAGTGTATTGATTGTGATGCGTGTTTAAAGGCGTGTAGTACAAGAGGACTTAAAGTGAAAAGCGCGCATATGGGAGATAGTTTTGATCGTTATGATATTAAAGTGGCTTTAGTATCAAGTAGTATTTATGCAAATTTTTCAACGTATCAAGAAGCGGAAGAATTTTTTCATGCATTAAAATGTTTAGGCTTTGATGAAGTTGTAGATTATAGTGACATTGAAGGTGCTATATATCATCGCGGTATTCAAGAAGTAGAAGAAAAAAATATGGGCTGTCGTATTACATCTTTTTGTCCATCTGTCAATAAATTGATTAAAAAGAATTTTCCTATGTTGGTAGAACGACTCTTGCCATTTGATTATCCAGTAGAAATTGCTGCTAAGCAAGTCAGAAAGAAATACCAGGGAAAAAATGTGGGGATTTATTCTATTTGTGAATGTATAGCCAAAATGACACTAGCCAAAGAACCTTTTCATAATATGGAATCAAATATCGATCATGCACTAAGTATTTCGCATTTGTTTCCAAAAATTAATAAAAACAGAGGTCAGTGTCAAGAAAACATTAATCCTTGTCGAGATGGTATTCTCAGTGTAGTCAGTGATTTTTATAAATTTGCCCAAGCAAGCAAACCAGTAGTTTCTGTAGATGGATTGACACATGTTAAAGAGGCATTAGAGGAAGCTGAATTTGACCAATTGGATAAGATTGGATTACTTGCTGTTTTTGGTTGTTATAATGGCTGTATTGGTGGCCACTTCCATTGGGAAAATCCATTTATTGGAGAAATAAATATTGATCGTTTTGAGGTTTATGCACGAAAAGAATATGCTAAGCTAGAAGAAGGAATGATGTTTAAAGAAGATATTGAAGACGAAGTCACACCACTGACAAGAAAAGAAAAATTAGCACGATTTAAGAAAATTAATGAGGCATTAGACTTGTTGCCAGGTTTTGATTGTGGCGCTTGTGGATATCAAAATTGTCGAACCTTAGCAGAAGAATATATCGATGGTAAAGCGTCTTTATCAGATTGTCGTATCAGGGAGGCTGTACATGAAGGTTAAGGATCTCATCCATATTGAAACATTGTCATCATTGACAATAGAAATGGATATGGAAGAAGAAATATCTGGCGTTTTTATCGGTGATTTATTAAGTTGGGTGATTGGTAATACAGAAGAAGGACAAGTGTGGCTAACAGTTCAAAACCATGTCAATGTTGTTGCTGTAGCGCATTTAAGAGAATTAAGCGCTATCATTTTTGTGCAGGGAGCTTATCCAAACGAGGAAACA
>CANPGX010000024.1 GCA_947573745.1 uncultured Erysipelotrichaceae bacterium
AATAAACTTTGGTAAAGGGGTTGATAAAATGAAACCTGGGATTAAGCGTGAATTTCCAGAACAATATGTTGCAAGCAGCAAAAGAATTGATGTTGTAGATGTTCCAAAATTTAATTTTATAATGATTGATGGTATTGGAAACCCGAATGTTCCGGAATTTAAACTTAAATCAAAGGCGTTAAGATTATTATCAAAACATGTTCGTACGTATTATCGTGAGAAAGATCAATACGATTATCTTCTATCTCCACTAGAAGGTATATGGGACACGTATGATAATGAGCAATTTGATGTAGAACGTAAAAAGTTTATTAAATTTACTTTGATGATCGTAGTCCCTGATCGACTAACGTCAGAAGTATTTGATCATTTGAAAGAAGAAATTATTGCTAAGCATGATAATCCATATCTTATTGATATTTATTTAAAGTCTTGGGAAGAAGGATTAAATGTTACATAGAGGATCTTATAGTACTGAGATTGATACAACAAAGCAAATTATGGAATATATCACAGTACAAGGATTTAAACTTTCTGGTTTACATCATGAAGTCTATTTAAACGATCCAGACAAAGTTGCAGAAGATAAATTGAAAACAATTATTCGTTATGCAGTAGAAAGAGTCTAAGACTCTTTTTTTTAAAATGAAATTGCCAACAATCTTAGAAAGCCAATTAGATTTATCTTGTGTAAGAGATAAACCAATAGGTTTTTCATTTGAAGAAGTTTATTTAATAGACCATGGATACCAGAACCATGATATTGTTTTAAAAATGTCTTGCCGTCATGAAGTTTATGAAGAAGGTGAAAATTTAAAGTGGCTTAAAGGGAAGATACCTGTACCGGAAGTTTATTTTAATTTTTATTATGATGGCATGTATTACTTAGTGATGGAAAAGTGTGGAAAATACATGTTTCAAGAAACGTTAAAACCAGAAAACCTTCAAGAAGAACTCATCCGTTTTGGCCAATGGATTCGTTTATTTCATGAAATTGATCCTCAAGGATTACCTTACAATCATGATTTAAGACATAAAATGAATCATGTTAGAGAAAATGTTAAGCATCATTTAGTGCGCACACAATATTTTGAAAGAGAATTACAAGGAAGAAGTGGACAACAACTCTATGATCAAATGATGGCGCTTTATCCTTTTGAAGAGGACTACGTTTTATGTCATGGGGATGTCAGTATGCCTAATATCATGGTTGATGACCAACAGGCTTATTTTATTGATGTGATGGGAATGGGGGTTGTTGATCGCCATTTAGATTTAGCTATTGCTTTTAGAACCATTCGCTATAATGTTGAAATGATGCATCTTACATGGAAACAAGAGTACTTAAAATGGTTTTTAAAAGGTTATGGAAAGGAGGATGTTGATTCATCAAAAGTGACATTTTTTATTCTTTTAGATGAATTGACAAATGGATAAAATGAAATGGATGTTTGCCAGTGACTTGCATGGTTCACTGTATTATACGAAAAAATTAGTGACTTTATTCGAACAAGAACAAGCAGATCGATTAGTTCTTTTAGGGGATTATATGTATCATGGACCAAGAAACCCGTTGCCTAAAGATTATGCACCTAAAGAAGTAGCTGAAATGTTAAATACATTTAAAGAGCGTATCATTGCAGTTCAAGGAAATTGTGATAGTGAAGTCGATCAAATGCTCTTAGACTTTCCAATCATGCAAGATCATCAATATTTATTTATTGATGGTAGAACTGTTTTTATAACTCATGGACATCATTATGATGAGACATCGTTACCACCTTTAAAAGTAGGAGATATTTTTATTTACGGACATCTTCATATTCCTGTTTTAAAACAAGCACAAGGGATTTATATCATGAATCCTAATTCTGTATCTTTACCTAAGGAAGGGGTTTCTGGATATGGTGTGTATGAGGATGGTGTTTTATATCTTAAAGATCTAGAAGGACAAATATTGAAATCAATAAGACTAGAATAAGGACGGTATGTCCTTTTTTTATGATTGATTTTTATTCTATTCATAAAAATCAATAGATTTCATTCTAGAAGTAGATTTAAAAAAAGATTTATGATAGTTTGATTTGAGAGGAAGATGATATGATAAAATATATAGAAATTTCAAATCAAATCCGTGATAAAATCAAGGATGGTACCTATCAACCTGCAGAAAGAATTCCTTATGAACATGAACTATGTGATATATATCATTGTCATAAAGAAACAATGAAAAAAGCATTGGATATCTTGGTCAAGGAAGGGCTTCTTATTAGAAAACGTGGTGCTGGAACATTTGTTAAGAGTAGAAATGTTTATGATAAAAGTCCAAGATTATTAAATTATCGTTTAAATATGATTGAATCTTTAAAGAATCAAGTGCTTCAATTTGAAGTGATTCCTTGTCATGAAGATATTGCTAAAAAGCTTGAAATTGAAAAAGAAGACTTTGTTTACCATCTTCTTTGTCTTCAATCTATTGAAAATGAGGTTATAGGTTTAGAGGATCTTTATATTCCCATTTTTAAAGTGCCTAGATTACATGTTAAGGATGTAGAATGCTCGTTATATGATTATGTAAAACATGAATTAGGTTTAGAAATTCAATACATTTTTCGACAATTGAAAGGTGTTTTATCCACTTCTCTAGAACAGCAATATTTAGGATTAAAAGAATTAGAGCCCTGTATTCAGATTCATAAGACTTCCTATTTATCTGATGGGAGCATCTTGGAGTATCGTGTATTAAGATTGAAGTATCGTTATTTTGATATACAGGTCTTAACCATCTTGAGCTAGTTTACGCTAGCTTTTTTTATTTCTTTTTTTAACAAATATATTGTATTTTAGCGAAAACGATTACCCATTCTTTTATTAAAAAATATGGTATTTATATTAGGAAAACATTGATATTTTATAATGTAACCGCTATAATTAAATATGTCAGAAGAACATTTTTTTAAAAGGGAGGAAAAAATATGGATTCTATGATGAATGTTCTTGGATCTGTCGGTGCTTGGGCTGGTAGTAATAAATACCTGTCAGCATTAAAGAACGCATTCCAAGATTTCATGCCTGCTACAATGGCAGGGGCAGTGGGTCTATTATGGCTTTATGTTTTAGTAGACGAAACTTCAGGGTTAGCTAGTTTGATTCCAGCAGTATCTGCTTTGTCAGTCTTTAACCCAATCTTTTCAGCAGTCAACTTTGCAACAATTTCATGTATTACTGTAGGTATTACATTTATGGTTGCACAAGAAATCTGTGAAGCTAACGGTATGAAAGGTGCCTTCTGTGGCGTTTTTGGTGTTGTTTGTTGGTTAACAGTCACTCAGACAACCGTTGTTACAGATGGTGTTACTTTTACAGGTATTCCTGCAAAAGCATTAGGCGCTGAAGGTTTATTTACTGGTATGATCGTGGGTATCTTATCAGCTGAATTATTAAGTAAATTATCTTCTATTGATGGCTTAAAAATTCATATGCCAGATAATGTTCCACCAGGAGTTGCTCGTGCATTCGATGTCATGATACCAGCTATTTTATCAGCTTTGATCGTTGCCTCTATTGGATTTGCTGCTCAAACTTTCACTGGTGTTTATTTGAATGATTTGATCGCAAAATATATTCAAATGCCATTACAAGGTGTTGGTGCTTCTATTTGGGGTCTTTATGTCTTTACTTTATTGACACAGTTATTCTGGTCAATTGGTATCCATGGTAACAACATGGTTGGTGCTGTGAAGACACCATTATTAACACCACTTGGAAATATGAATGCCCAATTGGTGATGGATGGTAAAAAACCAGAATATATTATTAACCCTACATTCTTCGCTATGATCAATGATATGTCTGGTTGCGGTATTACACTTGGTTTAATTATTGCTTTCTTAATTTTTGGTAAACGTGAAGATAATAGAACAGTCGCAAAATTATCATTAGCCCCAGGATTATTCAACATTAATGAAACAATGACATTCGGGTTACCTATCGTGATGAACCCAATTATTATTGTGCCATTTATTTTAGCACCATTGTTATCATCGACGATTGGATATATCTTAACAGTGATTGGCTTCTGTCCAATTCTTTATGTCGGTGTACCTTGGACGACACCACCACTTATCGGTGCGTTCTTAGCCGGAGGCGGAAGTATTACAGCTGCCATTACACAAGGTATTTGTTTATTGGCTGTTACTTTACTTTATATTCCTTTTGCACTTGCATACGAAAAATATCAAAATCAACAAGATGCAAAAGCAGAAGTAGAATAAATCTTAACAAGGGAGATTTATCTCCCTTTTTTTCTTGAAATATTATAGAAATTATGTAAAATAAACATATGAACGAGAAGGAGGAGATCCTCATGGTCAAAAGATTCGATCGTAAAGCCAATACAGCCATCATCATTTTTTTCTGTACCTTTGCATATTATGTTTATGTGCAAGGATTAAATATACTTGCTGTTGTCGCTTATGGTGCTTTGGCAGTATTCTGGTTTGGATTTACTCAACGTTACTATACCATTGAGAAAAGGGATCTAGTCGTTCATTATTTTTTACGTAAAGACAGACATTTTCCTATTATGGATATGAATAGTATTACAGAACCTGCTATTTCTCCCGCTAAGAGGATCAGTCGATATCTTTATGCAGGATGGAAAACGTATCTGTGTAGTTCCTAAGGAAAGGGTTACTTTTTTAAAAACTTTAGAGAGGGTAAATAAACGTATTTTTATTCAGGTACCTGAATACAGTGACACAAAGAAGAACTTTTAGTATCTTCTTTTTTTGCTTTATCAATTGACCTAGAGTGAATTGATAAAGTTCAGAAAGAAGTTTTCTGTCAAACAATAGAAAAAAGGGGGGAATTATTGTATGACGAAATTAACTGAGAATTATGGAAGTTTAACATTTAGTGATGATGTGATGAAAGAACGTGTGCCTAAGTCTATTTACGAAGCTTTTCATACATCGCTAGATAAAGGGGAACCACTTTCCAAAGAAGTTGCTACAAGCATTGCCAATGCGATGAAACTTTGGGCAACTGAATGTGGTGCAACACACTACACACATTGGTTTTTGCCAATGACAGGCTTAACAGCAGAAAAACATGATGCTTTTCTAGAACCAACCAGTCATGGTAAAGCTATTTTAGAGTTTAGCGGTAAAAATTTGCGAAAGGGTGAACCGGATGCGTCATCTTTTCCATCAGGTGGTTTACGTGCAACTTTTGAGGCACGTGGGTATACTGCTTGGGATTGTACTTCACCAGCTTTTATTAAGGATAAAACATTATGTATTCCTACATTATTTTGTGCTTATACCGGAGAGGCATTAGATAAAAAAACACCTTTACTACGTTCTTTGACATCTCTTTCTCAGTCTGGAACGAGATTGATGCATGCCTTAGGACTTAAAGATGTACATTCAGTCAGTGCTTCTGTTGGAGCAGAACAGGAATACTTTTTAGTGGATGAGAAATATTATCAGGAACGTTTAGATCTTCGTTTTACAGGAAGGACATTATTTGGTGCTATGCCACCTAAAGGACAAGAGATGGGGGATCATTACTTCGGTGCATTAAAACCAAGAGTTTCTGCTTTTATGCATGATCTAGATGATCTTTTATGGAAATATGGTATTCCTTCAAAAACAAAGCATAATGAAGTAGCGCCAGCACAGCATGAGGTTGCTTGTGTGTATGGAAAAGTGTCCATAGTGACAGATAATAACTATTTGTTAATGGAATCTCTTCAACGTATTGCCAAAAAACATGGATTGGTATGTTTGCTTCATGAAAAACCATTTGCTGGAGTCAATGGTTCTGGAAAGCATAATAACTGGTCAATCACAACAGATACAGGCATTAATTTATTTAATCCGGGAAAAGAACCAGAGAAAAATATACCGTTTTTAGCAGCATTGGCTTGTACAATTAAAGCTATTGATGATTATGCTGATATTTTAAGAATGACCATTTCTTCAGCGGGAAATGATCATCGTCTTGGTGGTCATGAAGCACCACCAGCCATCATGTCTATTTTCTTGGGTAGTGAATTAGAAATGATCTTAAATAAATTAGTCACAGGTGAAAAAATCAAACGTGATGAAATGGGTCGCTTTGATACTGGGGTTTCTGTCATTCCAACTTTTTCAAGGGATAACACAGATCGTAACAGGACATCGCCATTTGCTTTTACAGGTAATAAATTTGAGTTTAGAGCTGTAGGATCATCACAATCTTTAGCTGGACCTAACGTTATTTTAAATACGATGATCAGTGAAGTTATGGATCAAATGGCTGATTTGATTGAAGGTGGCATGCCAGCTATAGAGGCTATTAAAAAGTTTATCAAAGAACATCAACGTATTATCTTTAATGGTGATGGCTATTCTCAAGAATGGAAGGAAGAAGCCCGTCGTCGTGGGCTCAATGAAGCTAAGGATACGATAGAAGCATTGGCATCCTATATTGATGAGAAAAATGTGACTGTTTTAGAAAAACATCATGTGCTCTCGCGAGTAGAATCTCGTGCCCGTTATGAAATTCATTTGGATCGTTATATCAAGACGGTGCATACAGAGTGCTTAACAGCACTTCGTATGGCTAAAACACAGTACTATCCTGCTTGTATTGAGTATTTAAGTACACTAGCAGACACTGCACTTAAGATGGAAAAAATCGGTAGTTCTATGATGAAGGATACAGTCTATCAGTATAGTCAATTAGTAGAAACACTCAATGAAAAGATCAAAGCTTTAGAAACGGTTGTCAAAAAAGATATTGAAACTTATGATGCCTATCATCAAGCTGTTTATTGGCGTGATGAAGGCTTGGAAGCTATGTTATCATTAAGAAAAATTGTCGATCAATTAGAGGCAGAGACAGATATCAAGGCATGGCCAGTGCCAACCTATATTGATTTACTTTATGGTGTATAAGAAAGACGAAAATGTCTTTCTTTTTTTTATTCTTTTTTTAATTAAAGTCATAAAAAGTGCTATAATAATACCACATGGAGGTGATGGCATGAAGGATCATATCATTGTTGCGATTTCTTTGATTTTAGGCATCGTGATTTCTGGTTTATGTTTTTTGATTGTTCATGTAAATCCCGTTACTGTGAAGAAGCAGTACTATGTTTTTGAATTAGGTGAAGAGATCCCAACAAATGTGGATTATTATATTAGTGCTAACCAAGAAGTGTTAAAAGAAGCGCAGCTTAATCTTGTTGAAGTGAAACAGGCTATTGGAGATTATCCAGTGACCTTAACTTACCTTGATCATGAGTATGCTTTTTATATTCGTATTAAAGATACTCAAGCACCAACAGCTTCTTTAGTACAGGTTAAATATGATATTTTTATTCATGATACGCTTAATGCTATGGATATGATTAAAGATATTGAAGATAAGACAGAAGTGATTGCTTATTTTGAGTCAGATGATAAGGTGGCGAGTCGTACTTATTCTAAACCTGGGGCTTATAATGAACGTATTGTTGTAGAGGATACTTCTGGTAATAAATTATTTTTTAGGGTTCGTGTCAATGTCAAATTAGATAGGGAGTCACCCGTTATTTATGGTGTAGTGGATAAGAAGGTTGAATTAGGTAAACCTTTCAAATATTTTGAAGGAATCAGAGCTGTGGATAATCGTGACGAAGATATTTCTGATAGGATTTCAGTGGATGGACATGTGGATATTCATACATTAGGAACCTATACATTGACTTATTATGTCAGTGATAATGCCGGTAATAGAACTATACAAAAATGTGAAATTACAGTTGTGGAGTCTTTAGATGATGAAGCGCCTGCTAATTGATGGTGATGGATGTCCCTATCTTTCTAAGATAAGAACTTTAGCCAAGGAACAGGATATTGATCTTTATATTTATTTGGATGATGCCCATCCTTTAAAGGATGACGATGAACATATTTTTTATATCGATCAGGGGAAAGATCATGTAGATATGGCCATCGTTAGAGATGTACGTAAAGATGATCTTGTGATTACACAAGATTATGGCTTAGCTACACTTGTTTTATCAAAACAAGCATTAGCTATCAATACAAGAGGAGAAGATTATACTCAAGATAATATCGAGGCATTGCTTATGCAACGTTATATGTCTATGCAACTTAGAAAAATACGAAGAGCCCCTAACATGAAGAAGTCTACTAAAAAAGATGAAGAACGCTTGTTTAAAAAGATATTGGCTTATTTTTCTCAAAAATAAAATGATCTATATAGATTCTGTGACTTTCTCATAATATTATTTTTTGTAGTGTAAACAATATAGTCTATCATTCTCAGTGATTACTCTAAAGTTTATTGATTGTATCAACTATGATTAGTGCTCTTTATAAATTTATAGAGTAATAAATCATTTTCAGAAATAAAAAAATAATCATGTTTAAAAGAATATGATATTATGTAAATCATAATAAACTTATAGTATGGGAGGGAAAAATTTGTTAAAGAAAGAAGATATGCCAGAATGTCATATTGCAACTACGGTTCAAATCATAGGAAGTAAATGGAAGCTATTAATCATAAGAGATTTATCTACAGGACCAAAACGTACCAGTGAACTAAAGAAATCATTAAACGGTGTATCTCAAAAAGTACTGACTGAATCTCTAAAAGGTCTCATCAGTGATGGTATTGTTGAACGAATAGACTTTAATGAAAAACCATTACACGTAGAGTATAGATTGACGGATATAGGAGAAACGCTCAAACCAGTATTACAAATGATGAAAGAATGGGGAGCATGGTATAAAAATACATTAGAATAGGCACAAAAAAGTACCTACTATACACAAATGAGAATATATGTATAATCGTTTGTGGAGGTGGTATTTTATGAATACTGTATTAGAAATCATTAAGAAAAGAAGATCGATAAGGGTATATGAACCTGACCAAATAAAAAAGGAAGAATTAGACAATATCATTGAAGCTGCTTTATGGGCGCCATGTGCGGGTAATCGTCAAGCTGTAAAAATTGTTGTTGTTCAAAATCAAGATTTGAATAGTCAATTGGGAAAAATTAATAGAGATATATTTGGACCAGCAAGGAATCCACAGAAAGGTGTAGTCAATATTGCAAACGATAGTCAGATTGTATCTGCTTTTTATAAAGCACCGACGGTCATTTATTTATTTGCACCTGATAATTATCCAAATGCTATTCAAGATTGCTGTGTAACCGCACAAAATATCATGTTAGAGGCAACAGAATTAAATATTGGTTCCATCTATATTGCTAGAGGCGAAGAAACTTTTAAAAGTGAGCTAGGAAAAGCATGTATGGCTAAATGGGGACTGGATGAAAGCTATCAATGTCATAGTATTATTCCGATAGGCTATATCAAGAAACATGGAATGGTGCATGATAGAAAAGAAAATCGTGTTATTATGGATGAGTAACTTTGATTTTATATGAATGATGAATTTAAAATTTTATAAATTGATGGAGTGATTAGGCTATGATGCTAGATATCTGGCCTTTTGGCTTATGAGGTTTATTGTGTAGAAGAAATGACAAGAAATAGACGATGATAAAAATACACAATACAAGGTATGTGCTTTTATAAGTATATACCTTTCTTATTTTTAAGTTGATATATGACTATGCCTTGAAAGGTAGATTTTTTGTGTTTTTTTCCATAAGAAGATACATAGAATGGCTATGCACACGCCTAGGCTATCGATACCTACATCAAGAAGACTTCCGGCTCTGGCCACGATGAATAATTGATGGATTTCATCGCTACATGCATAAAGAATAGGGATGATCAGTGTAAGCAAATTTTGCTGACGACGTGTGAGTGATAGATAAGACAAATGAAGATAAGTCAAGAGTGTAAGAATAAAATAAAGACTCATATGAGCAGCTTTTCTAATTAAAAAGTGGAGAGTGTCTATGGATACATAATGATTAAGATGAAAGATGTTTTGCAATAACGAGACTAAACGTGAGCTCGTTGAAGCAGAAGCATGCCCTGTCTGATGTGATAATAAAAAGATGAGCATCATCCATGCTAGTAAGAGGATTAGAGTCCATCTTTTTTTTAATTGATTCGACATATTTCTCCCTCCTTTGAGTGGTTTTAATTATACAAAGTTTCAATATTAAAAGCAATGAAAGTAAGAAAAAATGATACGAATTTATATGGATGCTAAGAGCGCAAATCAGCTTTTTATAAAGAATGCGAAATAAAAAGTATTGACAAGTTATGGCTAGGCTGTTAAGATGTGCTTAAATAAAAAAGGATAGAGGTTGCATTGCATCAGAGTACTATTGCTAGCAGGCATGCGTTGAACAATAGGAAAGGTAATCAATGCCGAATAGGACGTTAGGCATAACGTTGCTATGGGGTATATGAAAATATCATATACACTCATCTAGGATGGAGCTATCGTACAACAAAACAATTATGTTTAAGGTTGCACGTGGTGTAGCCTTTTTTATTTGAATATAGTGAAAGAAAGAGGAATATAACATGAAAAAATTAACAAAAGTCTTATTAGCTTTCTTATTAGGGTTAAGCTTATCAGCATGTTCT
>CANPGX010000025.1 GCA_947573745.1 uncultured Erysipelotrichaceae bacterium
CCTGGTAAAACCATTTGATCATTGGCGAGAAAACCAATCCTAAAAAGAAAGATAATAATGATATTTCACTTCTTTGATAAAGAATTAAAGGAATGGTGGCTAAATAAAGGTAATAACGTTGATATTTAGACGAATGGCTCACAATGATAAAAAAAGTCATCACAAAAGAAAATAAAAAAGAGACATTATAAAAAATATAAGGGTTATACAATATAAACCCTAAAAAAACAATGCTCAGTGATTCCAGTGGTGAAAGACGTTCCTTCGTTATAAACGTGAGTAATTTCATAAAATAAGCACGCATAAAAGAAACCATTAATGGTAAAGACATCACATAATAGCCTACTATTAAAAGAATGATCACTTGGTGATACTTTATGCGATTCAATAATTTTTCTAGTAAAGCTATCAAAAGCTGAATATGCAAACCAGATAAAGCAAAAAGATGAACAAGAGATAGTTGACCAAGTTGATCATAAACATCTCGAATATCATCTTCTTTGATACCTAATAAAAACAAAGAAGAGTATGGTCTAATCCACTCATTTTGCGACTGAATCCGATGATACAACCAATGATAGAGTGAAAAATGCTCTTCTTTGACAGTATAGTTTTCTAATGTTCCTTGATGGAAGATACCTGATCCATAAGCATAATGTTTGTAATCAAAAGCATTAAAATTACTGGCTGACATCATTTCCTTTTCAATCAATGTTCCACATACAATATCTCCTGCTTTCAAATCTTGATACTGATGATCAAGACGAATATATTGATGGTGATATCTTAATAAAAGTTTATCTTCCTCTTCCATAACAATCTCACCCTCAATTTCTTGAAGCGGACCTAGGTAAGGATGACGAACGCACAAACTTAATCCTATAGCCAAAGCACTCAGTAATAAAGTCTTTTTCACACCCAATCGTTTCATACTAAAACATACCAATGCTAAAAATACAAACAAAAAGGCTGGTTGAATCCAGCGCGTCAGCACACATGTACCACAAAGTAAAGATAAAAGAAAGATAAACATAAAAACTCCCTGAACTTAAGATATTTTTTTAAACCAATTCCTTTAATGTTCATTAAATCCTCGATAGTCTTAAAGGGTTGTTCCTGGCGATAAGATAAAATAGCGTCAGCAGTGGCTGGTCCGATCCCTTTGATTTGCAACAACGCTTCTTTAGAGGCATGATTCAGTGAAATTTGTGCATTCATAGATGGGATGTAAAGTGTAGACTCGTCTTCTAAAACAAGATTCTCATCAAAACCTTGAAGATTTGCCAAAGGTGTTAAATGCACTTTCTCTAATAATGCTTTTAATGTAAATTCATTTTCTAATGTGACTTCTTCTTCCAATACTTCCCCAGCTAAATAAATGTGAATAATTTTGGCAGATGTATTTTCCTCAATTTTTTGCTTTGATGGATTAAAGGACATAAAAAGCGCTCCTATACATAGGAACGCTAAAGCGAGAGATTGAATTCTTCTTATCTTCATATTAACTTTTTGGTAAATCTAAAGGGATATTTAAATGACGATACGCTTCTTCCGTAGCAATTCTTCCTCGAGCAGTACGCTTAATCAGCCCAACCTGTAATAAATAAGGTTCATAAACATCCTCTAAAGTCATCGGTTCTTCACCAATAGAAGCTGCCAAAGCTTCTAAGCCAACAGGTCCCCCTTTAAAGCGATGGATAATCCCCAATAAATATTTATGATCCACATCATCTAAACCTAAATGATCCACTTTTAACCGGGATAATGCTTCATGTGTTCTTTCCAACGTGATCGTTTGATCACCATTGAATTGTGCAAAATCTCTAACTCGACGAAACAAACGATTGGCAATACGCGGTGTCCCACGAGAACGCCTTGCCAGTTCTTGTTTGGCCTCCATTTCCATATCAATACCAAAAACTCTACTTGTTCTATCAACAATTTTAGAAAGATCTTTTTGGTCATAATACTCTAATTTAGAAATAATACCAAAACGATCTCGCAATGGTGAAGATAGATCACCAGCACGTGTTGTCGCTCCTACAAGGGTAAAAGGTGGTAGATCAATACGTACTGAACGAGTAGAAGCCTCTTTCCCTATAACAACATCCACACAAAAATCTTCCATAGCTGGATAAAGGATTTCTTCAACAACTTTACTTAAACGGTGAATTTCATCAATAAAAAGAACATCGCCTGGTTCTAATGATGTTAATATAGCGACTAAATCCCCCGTTTTTTCAATACTAGGTCCTGTCGTCACCTTAATATGCGTTTGCATTTCGTTAGCGATAATATTAGCCATGGTTGTCTTTCCCAAACCTGGTGGCCCATATAATAAAACATGGTCCAAAGCCTCATTTCTCAATTTAGCGGCACCCACAAAAACTCTTAAATTTTGTTTGATATCCTCTTGTCCAATATACTCATCAAATGATAAGGGACGTAATGAATTTTCCTCATCATCACTACGACTTGCATCTAATATACCTTCTATACGCTCCATATTCGACCCCCTATTTTACTAATAAACCTAATGCTTTTTTCACATAACTATTAGTATCCAAAGATTGATTGGCTAAACTTTTCATCACACGTTGAATTTCTGATGCCTTATAACCTAATGCTTTCAAAACTTCAACAGCTTCCTCATAATGGACATCTACTGTATCATACATCACTTGTGCCACTAATTTTCCCTTAAGATCCAATATGATCTGACTAGCAGCTTTAGGCCCAATACCCGGTATCTTCTTTAAAAAAGTAATATTTCCTTGTTCAATGGCAGAGATGATATGATCTACATCATTGGTTGCAAGAATCCCTAATGCCGTCTTGGCTCCAATTCCTTTAACCATGATCAGTTTCAAAAACAAAGCTTTTTCTTCTTTAGTCTTAAAACCAAATAAAGTCAATGCATCTTCACGTACTTGTTGATAAATATACACCATCAACGTCTCATCTATTTTAAAATTATAAGGATTCGAAACAAAAATATGATATCCGATACCTGAATGATCTAATACAATATGATCTTGTCCTATCGCCACAACGATTCCTTGAATATAGCTATACATCGTCTTCTCCCTTTTCTTCCACAATACTATTATAACAGGTTATTCTTCTGTTTTGGTCTCAAATTCATTGCATTTTAATTTCTTGAAAGCCCCGTGACAAACCCATCAAAAATACCTTGCATAGTAGCATCTTCTTTGGCCATCATCTCGGGATGGAATTGTACTGCATAGATCGCTTCCGTTTTATGTTGAATAGCTTCAACAATACCATCATTAGATTGTGCAACAACATTAAATGTATCTGCGATACGATGACAAGATTGATGGTGAAAACTATTCACAAACGCTCTCTTGCCCAAAATAGGATATAAAAAAGAATGCTCCTCTATATTGATCCAGTGACTAGCACCATCAGATGCCTCACTTTGACTATGCTTAAAGGCACCTTCTTTAAGAGAATTATCCTGATAAAGTGTCCCCCCATAATAGACATTGATCATCTGAATACCACGACAAATACCTAAAGTCGGTTTATGGTAAACATCCCTTGCCTTTAATAAAAGATGCTCATATCGATCTCTAGCCATATAGGTTGTCTGAAGTAACGGATGTGGGTCTTCATGATAATAAACAGGATTGACATCACAACCGCCAATCAATAAAAAACCATCTACTAATGACATCTGTTGCATAATAACTTCTTCATCTTCGCTCATCGCAAGAATAATAGGAATACCCCCCGCTTTTAAAATAGCGTCAATATATTCTCTAGGTACTGAAAAACGCATATATTTGCCTTCTTCTATAAAATAACTATTTGATAAACCTATAATAGGTCGATGCATAAAAAATCTCCTCCCATTTATCATATGCTATTATAACATGATTTATCTAAAAACAAAACACATCCTAAAGATAAAAAAGGCCTTATCAAGGCCTAATCCATAAAATCAAATTCAAAATCTAAAATACGTATCGTATCTCCATCTTTTACCCCAGCAATACGTAAAGCATCATCTAAACCAAGATTTCTCATCTTAATCGCAAAACGTTTAAAGGCATCATCATTCTGTAAAGGTGTCATCTGCACAATCCGCTCAATCTTTTGCCCGCTGACAACCCAAACACCTTGTTCTTCTTGATGAATATCAAATCCAACTTCGTCTTCATCTTCATATGTATATAAAATACCTTCATCCTCTACTTCTTCTAATGGGAAAACATCCGTTTGCTCCAAAAGATCCGCGATACAATATAAAGCACGATCTAATCCTTCATGTGTAATAGCACTCATTGGAAAAATAGGAATATCTTCTTCTAATTTCTCTTGAAAAACTTTTAAATTTTCCCATGCACCGTCTAAATCCATCTTATTTGCAATGATAATCGTTGGTCTTTCCAATAAACGATACTGATATTGCGAGAGTTCATGATTGATCGTCACATAATCTTCATAAGGATCTCTTCCTTCACTACCAGACATGTCAACAACATGAACAATAACACGACAACGCTCAATATGTCTTAAAAACTGATGTCCTAATCCTTTTCCCTGACTTGCTCCTTCGATGAGCCCTGGAAGATCAGCCATGACAAAAGAACGTTGATCCGGTGTCTGTACCACACCTAAATTAGGCACAATCGTCGTAAAATGATAATCTGCAATTTCAGGTCTTGCTCGAGAAACAACAGATAATAAGGTCGATTTTCCCACTGATGGAAAACCTACCAACCCCACATCTGCTAACAGTTTTAACTCACATAGGATATTAAATTCTTCTCCCGGTTCTCCACGTTCACAAATAGTAGGTGCTGGATTGCGACTGGTTGCAAAACGTGCATTACCACGACCACCACGTCCTCCTTTAGCGATGACAGCTTTTTGACCATCATGACTCAAATCAGCCATTAAACGGTGTGTTTCCTCTTCATAAACAACAGTTCCTACAGGCACCCTAATCACAAAATCTTGTGCATTAGCACCACTCATTTTCTTTGCCATACCATTTTGTCCAGATTTAGCTTTATATTCACGATGATATCTTAAATCAAGCAATGTGGATAAAGAAGATGTTGCTTCAAAAATAATACTTCCACCTTTGCCACCATCACCACCAGAAGGCCCACCTTTAGGAACATGTGCTTCTCTACGAAAAGCTACCGTGCCATCACCGCCTTTACCAGCTTTAACATAAAGTTTGGTCTTATCGATAAACTGCATGTCCATTCTCCTTTCTTCAAAAAAAAATCCCTCAAGAGGGATTTATTGTGCTACTGGATAAACAGAAACCTTTGTCTTTTTCTTTCCAAGTCTCTCGTATTTTACGATACCATCAATTTTAGCAAAAAGTGTATCATCGCCACCTCTACCAACATTTGTACCTGGATGAATCTTAGTTCCTCTTTGTCTATAAATAATTGAACCGCCAGTACAGAACTGTCCATCTGATAATTTTGCACCTAAACGTTTAGATTCTGAATCACGACCATTTTTTGTAGAACCTACACCTTTTTTAGAAGCGAAAAATTGTAAATTTAACTTGAACATCATTGTCTTACACCTCCGTTATTTTAACTTTAATATATTCTTGATATGTTTCTTCAATTGATTGTAATGAAATCACAAGTGTCTCTAGTATCACTTGAATATCATGTTCATCTTTCAATACTCTTACAGTTGCTTTTCCCTCATCCATATCAAATTGTACTTGATCTTTAAATCCGTGTTCAATTAAAGAATTAAAACCACCTAAAGTCACTGCACTGACACCAGCACATACGATATCTTTCCCATGTTCATCATATAATGCATGTCCCATGACCGAAAGATAAACAATTTGATGATGATTTCTTTTGACCTGTACTTTAATCATAATTAAGCATTGATCGTTTCAATCACTAATTTTGTATATGGTTGTCTATGTCCTTGTTTTTTGTGGTAATGTTTCTTTGGTTCATATTTGAAAATAATGACTTTCTTTTCTTTGCCATGCTTTTCAACTTTTGCATTCACTGTAGCACCTTCAACATAAGGTGTTCCTAATTTGCTTTCTTCACCACCAACGAATAATACTTTATCAAAAGTATATTCACTACCTTCTTCAACATCTAACTTTTCTACAAAAATCGTATCCCCAGCTTCAACTCTTAATTGTTTTCCGCCAGTTTCAATAATTGCGTACATTTAAAGCACCTCCTAAATTTATTTTCTCTAAGACTCGCCAACCAAGGCAGCTAAGCTTTAAAACCTTTTATGCGCGGTTGTAGCTAGAGGTCTACAACATGGTTATTCTATCATAAAGTTTTTTTGATAGCAAGCTATTTTTTATTCAAAAAGTTTCTTTTATACTAACTTTTTTAATGCCATTTGCTTCTATCCAACGTCCATCTTTAACTAAAATATTATCATAAGGACGATAAAAAAGGAGTTTTTGATGAAAACGTCGTTTCTTCTTAAAATGATCTTCATGAAGTAAATAGCGAATATAGCGATATCGTTTTTCTTTCCATGCTTGTAAAAAACGATACCCTAGATACACAGCAATCATCAAACGATCCAATCTAAAATGAACTATAAAAACAACTATAAAAACAACGAAAGAGACACTTAAGTTAATCCATACAGCTTTTCGATATTCAAAGAGATAAAATAAAATCAATTCTAGTAATTTAGAACCATCCATAGGCCAAATAGGAAGCAGATTAAATAAAAAAATAAGTTGATTCATCCTTAAAGCATAATCCTTTGCTATAGCACTTAAGCCTAATGAAAAACCATACTTCAAGAAAAAAAAGATGAAGATATGTGTGACCAGTCCTCCTAAAAGCATACAGAATTCTTGATATATAGGATATTGTCCATAATCTTCTATTTCTAAAAAAGCGCCAAAAGGTAATAGTAAAATGCGTTGAATCTTAAAATGAAAGTATTGAGCAACTAAGGCATGACCATATTCATGAATTAAAACGAGACTCATCGCAATAATATACCACTTAAAATAACCACTCATTAAGGCTAATATATAATAAATGAAACAAAGAGGATGGACCTTAGGCTTCATCCATCCCCAATGCTTGTTCATACGTGATCTCCTGATTTTCCTTTTCAAAAATTAACATGACACGATCTTGGTAACTGGCTAAAATGCTCCCCTTTTCAACACGGTCATAAACGTCGACTTGAATATCATTTAAATGCCCATAAACAACACGAATACCATTATCTTGCAAAACAATGATATAATCCTCTAAAAGTGGTTGATTCCCTTTAAATTGAACAGTTCCTTGATCGATAGAAACCACTTGATTCGTCGAACTACGATAATAATTGCCTTCCATCCATTCATAATGCACCCAACTACTTACCGGAATTTCTTTCGAAGAATCATCCTGTAAGTAGCTAAAAATATGTGTATTGATCCACGAAGATATCGCTTTAAAATGTGTTTCTTGTAAAATGAATTGTCTTACATAAATATCTTGCGGATAAGCCTTTATGTAAGTCAATAATGCCAATGCTAATACCATTGATAACATGCTGTGAATCATAAATCGATAAAGACGATGAAAACTTCGATCATGCCCACTTTTAAGACGTGGTTGATACTTCCCATGTCTTTGTTTTATTCGTCTTCTCACTTTATCAAGATCATTCATCTTCTCACCTCAATAAAGTATATGTACAGGGATGAAAAAAAGACTTAAACTTTAAAGATTGAAAACAAAGTATGCTTTTTCCTCATTTTTATAAAAGGAACATCTTTACCCTCTAAACGTGAAACAAGATGCTCAAAGCACTGATATAGCAACCCTTTTTGCTGTATCACAACAGGCAATCCCTTATTATTCGCTTCAATCATACTATGATCCTCATAAATGATCCCTATCATGGGTAAGGCCAAAATATCTAAGGCTTCTTGAATACTTAAACACTGTTTACGATCTAATAAATCCTGATCCACACGATTAACCACCAATTTCAAATCATGAATACCTGCTTTTAATAATAAACCAATCACACGATCTGCATCACGAACACTCGATGCATCTAATGTAATGACCACCAAGGCTTCTTTAGCTAAATGAATAGCATACTGAAATCCTTTTTCTATGCCAGCCGGTGAATCAATCAAAATATAATCAAATTGTTGCTCCAATTTTTTAACCAATGCCTCCATATATTGGGTATCTAGATCCTTAAACTCTAAAGATTTACAGGCCGGCAATAAAAACAATGTGCTCAATCGTTTATCTCGAATAAGTAATTGTTCTAAAGAACACTTTCCATCAATCAAATCTTTTAAATCATATAACACACGATTCTCTAATCCCATCATGACATCTAAATTTTTAAGTCCAAAATCACCATCAATTAAACAAACACGCTTTTTCTGAAGCGCTAATACGCTTGCCACATTCACACTGACACTGCTCTTTCCAACACCCCCTTTGCCAGAGGTAACAACAATTATTCTAGCCATGGCTCTTTTCCTCCTTGCTTTTGGATTAATTTTCCATTTTCAATATATAAGTTCAATTGGGAAAAAGATGTCACTTCTTGTAAAAATTGATCCTTAAAATATATCGCAACATGATCAAAATATGAACCAGAAATTGTAGCATGCTCATTCATCAATACAAAAGTTCCACTGATTTTCCCTAAAATATAAAGATGATCTTCCACATAAATCAAAGTACCAGGATTAATTTGTCCATGAATCAAAGTATCCTCTTGAATCGATAAAATTTCACCATTGCGAATCGATCGATCTACAAATGTCATTTCTTTTTTCTCTTCTATCGATTCGACGAAACCAGCAAATAAAAGACTCTTTTTTTCTAAAATAAGCTTCATTAGACGTTTAAACTGTAATTGATTAAGATTTCGACAATCAAAATCAAAAAGCGCCTTTGGATAAAAACCATGACTTGTTAAAGCCATTTTATCCAAAAGCGCTTCTAAAGCATCGAGCCCTTCTTCAATCGATATTGTCTTTTTAACTTGAACGATCAAGTAATCATTTTTTCCTTTAATGCTGATATTCATGTTCTTCCCCTTTACTCATTAACCGACGATAGAGATAAACCACAGGTAAACTGAGCCATAAATTTAAAAATAAAGTAGGCATCATACGATAAACCATATAGCGCATCATGCTTAACTGTGTCAGTCCTATCCCTTTCATCAACAAATATATCATGATTTCTTGTAAAAAAACTGTCGAAACAACAAACAAGATATCTGTCAAATAAGATTCTGGAACACGATAATGATAAAACTTAGCATAATAAGTAATCAATCCATAAATCAATACATAAAAAGCTAAAGAATCAGCATATAAAATAGCATAGTATGCTGCTACCATCGTAGCAAAAGCTAGCTTTCTTGAATCCTTTGAATACATACACAAAATAGAAAACATCATCAAACCAACACAAGGAATCATCATCCATCCTGATTTGGCAAAATCAAAAGGTAAAAAATGCGTTAATACACTATCAAAAATAAAACATATGACCATACATAAGACATTCTTAACGATATTATTCATGTAGACTATCCTCTCTTTGAATAATGGCTACATAATGAATATGACGATAATCTGCAGATGGCTTTACATAAATCGTAGAAACTAATTGATCTGATTTTCTAACAACACGATCCACAGTGCCTACTAAAATACCTCGAGGGCTACCACCATTGGCCTCTCCTAAACCGGAAGTGACCACTTTACTGCCTTCTTGCACATCCACATTGGCATCTAATAAAGTCACTTCATAAGCTTGATTTTCAACATTAAACGTTTCCAAAATACCATAAACAGATGTATTTTCATTTTGATCTAAGATCATCACAGGTAATTGATTTGTATAAGATTCACTTGATAAAAGCGTCACTGTAGAGGTCAATTCACTGACACTGGTCACACGTCCAATAATCCCTTTAGAACTCATCACAATCATATTTTCACTAATCCCAGATAATTCTCCGGCATTAATAATCATTTTATTATTCCAACTTTCAATATCTCTTCCCATCACGGAAGCATACTTTACTTTATATTCTGTAGGTAAAGCTTCTAAATCTAATAATGCTTTAAGTTCTTCTATTTCATGAGATAAAACATCATTCATAGCTTGTTCGCGAGCTAACGCTTCTAATTGTTCTTTAAGCACTTTATTTTCTTCATAAACATTTTTTAAATCATCATATTCATGAAAAATATCTTGAATCAATTCAATGGGTTTTTTAAACAAATAATATTCTAGAGATGATACTGAATCCTTAAAGATATTTTCAATGTGGGTATTACTCCTTCCAAAAACTAAGGATAAGCATGAAAGAGCAAGAATAGCCACCGTAATAATAATCAATCTTCGATTGCTGTTTTTCTTTTTTGAATTCATTTTATCACCTCTTTATGCATTCTTTATTATACAATAAACATTAAAAAAAGCAATGAACTCAATAAATACATTTTTTAATCTTTCAATTTTAACAAGAAATATGCTAAAATAACGATACATTTGAAAAATAAGGAGAGAAAAAGTGAAAAGAAA
>CANPGX010000026.1 GCA_947573745.1 uncultured Erysipelotrichaceae bacterium
TGTTGGGGGAATTATTAGAATTTCCACAAGACGTCTATGGCATGGTCATGAATTTAGAGGAAAGTTATGTAGGTGCTGTGCTTTTAGGAAATGAAGAAGCCATTAAAGAAGGCGATGAAGTTAAGAGCACAGGTAGAATTATAGAAGTTCCTGTAGGAGACGCATTATTAGGACGTGTTGTTAATCCATTAGGTCAACCTATTGATGGACAGGGTGCTATTCTAACTAAAAAAACACGTCCTATTGAACGTGTAGCACCAGGTGTCATGACAAGAAAATCTGTAGATACACCTGTTCAAACAGGGATTACATCGATTGATGCCATCATTCCTATTGGTAGAGGACAACGTGAATTAATTATTGGTGATCGTCAAACAGGAAAAACAGCCATCGCTATTGATACGATCTTAAACCAAAAAGGCAAAGATATGTATTGCGTTTATGTGGCTATAGGACAAAAGAATTCCACTGTAGCACAGATTGTGGAGCGCTTAAGACAAGGCGGAGCGATGGAATATACAACCATTGTCAGTGCATCAGCGAGTGAATTGGCACCTATCCAGTATATTGCGCCTTATGCAGGATGTGCTATGGCAGAAGAATGGTTAGAAGAAGGAAAAGATGTTTTGATCGTTTATGATGATTTATCAAAACATGCTGTAGCTTATCGTACAGTCTCTTTATTATTAAAGAGACCACCAGGACGTGAAGCTTATCCTGGGGATGTCTTCTATTTACATTCAAGATTGCTTGAACGTGCCTGTCGTTTAAGTGATGAATTAGGTGGCGGTAGTATTACTGCTTTGCCGATTATTGAAACACAAGCAGGCGATATTTCAGCATATATCCCAACGAATGTTATTTCTATTACAGATGGACAGATTTTCTTACAACAGGATTTATTTAATGCCGGTTTTAGACCAGCCATCGATACGGGTTTATCAGTATCTCGTGTAGGTTCATCAGCTCAAATTAAAGCCATGAAACAAGTTTCTGGTTCTTTGAAACTAGAATTGGCTCAATTTGCTGAAATGCAAGCCTTTGCTCAGTTTGGTTCAGATTTGGATCATGCAACAAAAGCGGTACTAGATCATGGTTCTAAGGTAAGAGAAGTTTTGAAACAGGCGCAGTATTCTCCTCGACCTGTAGAAAATCAAGTATTATCTTTATTTGCTTTAAAACATGGCTTTACAAAAGATATCCCTGTGCATAAAGTGAATGAATTTATAGATCAACTTATTGATGATCTTCATATCAAGCACGAAGATGCTGTCAAAGAAATTGTTGAGAAAAAAGAAATTTCTGCAACTTTAGAAGCATCTCTTAAAGAATATATGCAAGCTTATGTTGAACAATATTTAAAAAGTCTTGAGGGTGAATAGTTATGCCTGGCGGAATGCAAGAAATCAAGAGACGTATTAAATCTGTTGAATCAACAAAGAAGATCACAAAAGCCATGGAACTCGTGGCAACCTCTAAATTAAGAAAAGCCAGGAATCAATTGGAACAATTGAAACCTTATTATCAAAGTGTTAGTGAAACAGTAGCAGAAATTCTTGGACATAGTGAATCAGAGGTAGATAATACTTATCTTACACCTCATGAAGAAGGCAAGAGAGTGGATCTGATCGTTTCTTCAAGTTTAGGTTTATGTGGAGGTTATAACGCCAATATTTTTAAATGTGTTGCTTCTACAGTCTCTAAAGAGGATGAAATTTATGCGATGGGCTCTAAGATTGCATCTTATTTGAATCGTCAGGGATTTGAATATCATGATGAGTTCATCGATCTTAATCAATCATTATCTTTTACAGAAATCACAAAACTAGTTAAGCAATTGGTAGAGCGTTATAAAAATGGCGAGATTCGCGAAATTCGTATGATTTATACAGAATTTGTGAATAATCTTTCGTTTGAAGCTAAGGTAAAGACGCTTCTTCCTATTCAGCATGAAGATTTAGAAGATTTTTCTCAAGTGCAAAAAGAAACATTGTTTGAGCCTGATGCACAGACTGTTTTAGATTATTTAATACCGATGTATTTGCAATCAATGATTTTAGGTTATTTAGTAGAATCATTAACCAGCGAGAATGCTTCTAGACGATCTTCGATGGAAAATGCAACAGATAATGCAAGTCAATTGATTGATCAGTTATTATTGAAATATAATCAAGCAAGACAAACAGCCATCACCAATGAAATCTCAGAAATTGTTGCTGGCTCTAACTCAAATGAATCATAGGAGGTGAAACATATGCAAAATATTGGAAAAGTTGTTCGTGCTGTCGGACCTGTTGTAGATATTCAATTTGAACAGACGCTTCCTTCGCTTTATACAGCTATTCTTATTCATCATCATGATGAAGATCTTATTGTTGAGGTCGCATCCCACTTGGGAGATGATGTTGTTCGTTGTATAGCGATGGGTTCAACAGATGGTCTGACACGTGGATTAGACGCTATAGATCTAGGAGGACCGATTCAAGTTCCTGTAGGCAATGAAACTTTAGGGCGTATGTTTAACGTATTAGGACAAACAATTGATGGATTAGAACCTATTTCTGATCAAATAGAAAAGAATCCGATTCATCGTAGTGCACCCACGTATGAACAACAACGTACAGAAACTGAAATTCTAGAGACAGGTATCAAAGTTATTGATTTGATTTGTCCATTTATTAAAGGTGGTAAAATTGGTCTCTTTGGTGGAGCGGGTGTAGGAAAGACCGTTCTTATCCAAGAACTTATCAACAATATTGCCACAGAGCATGGCGGTATTTCTGTATTTGCAGGTGTGGGAGAAAGAAGTCGTGAAGGAAACGACTTATATTATGAAATGAAAGAAAGTGGCGTATTAAATAAAACGACACTTGTCTTTGGTCAAATGAATGAACCCCCTGGAGCTCGTCTACGTGTAGCTTTATCAGGATTAACGATGGCAGAATATTTTAGAGATCGTGAAAATCAGGATGTGTTGTTGTTTATTGATAACATTTTCCGTTTTACACAAGCTGGATCAGAAGTTTCGGCTTTATTGGGTCGTGTGCCTTCACAAGCTGGATATCAGCCAACATTAGCAACGGAAATGGGGCAGCTTCAAGAACGTATTACATCAACAAAACAGGGATCCGTTACCTCTGTACAAGCAGTTTATGTTCCGGCAGATGACTTGACAGACCCTGCACCAGCAACGACCTTTGCCCATTTGGATGCTAAAGTTGTGTTGGATCGTTCGATTGCAGCTTTAGGTATTTATCCTGCTGTAGATCCATTAAATTCAAATTCAAGAGCGCTTGATCCATATATTGTCGGACAAGAACATTATGAAGTGGCACATGGTGTCCAACAAATTCTTCAAAGATTCCAAGAATTACAAGATATTATTGCTATTTTGGGTATGGATGAACTTAGTGATGATGATAAAGTCATTGTTGCAAGAGCAAGAAGAGTACGTAATTATTTATCGCAACCATTTACTGTTGCTAGTCAATTTACGGGTATGGATGGAAAATATGTTCGTGTTCAAGATACTATTCAAGGATTTAAAGAAATTCTTGAGGGTAAATGGGATCATTTACCAGAACAAGCTTTCCATAATGTAGGTTCAATTCAAGAAGCTGTAGAAAAGGCGGAAACATTAAAGTAATGAAAGATTTTAAATTAGAAATCGTTACACCTAAAGGGATCTATAGAAAAGTCGATGTAGAAATCTTAAATATTCGCACGCCTCTTGGACAAATGGGCATTTTAGCTGATCATATTCCACTAGCGACGCCCATTGAAATTTCACAGATGGATTATATGAGTCAAGGACAACGTTATACGTTTGCTATTGCTGGTGGCTTTGTCTATGTAGGACAAGAGGAAACACGAGTCATTGCCAATGCTATTGAATCATCTGATGAAATTGATGAACAACGGGCTCTAAAGGCAAAAGAAAGAGCAGAGCAACGCTTAAAATCAAAAAATGAAGAGATTGATTTTATGAGAGCACAATTAGCTCTTAAGCGTGCTTTAGTTAGAATTCAAGTTAAAGAAAGAGTTTAATCGTTAAACTCTTTTTTAATAAGGAGAAAGATATGTTATCAAGTATGATGGAAGTTGTTTTTTATTTATTATCAATGGTCATTGTGATGTATGGTCTACAGTGTGTACCCTTTGATCGCTATATTAGAAAAAATCATGTTAAACAGTTTTATGCATTTTATTTTACGATTGTCATGATCTTAACCTATTTATTAGCACGATTTTTCATTGATTTTACTTCTATTCGCTTCTAAAGAATCACTTATAGGCATACTTTTATAAAAGGAGGTATGCTTATGAAATGGAAATGTTGTCTATTGTTGATTTGCTTTCTTGCCGTAGGCATGGCTTTGCATCATCAAAAAAAACAAGAAGTGATACCATCGTTAGAAGAAGAAAAAATTTATGTAGAAGTCACGATGAATGATGGTGTTAAACTTGTTCCTTTAGAGGAATACCTCATCGGTGTTGTTGCGGGAGAAATGCCATTATCATTTGAAGATGAAGCACTAAAAGCACAAATTGTTGCGAGCAGGACCTTTGCTTTTTCAAGGGGATTAAAAGTAGATGATACAACAAGTTCACAAGTCTATTTAAATGATGATCGACTTCGCCAACAGTGGAAGGAAGACTATGGGAAAAATCGTGCTCGATTAGAAAGACTCATTCAAGAGACAAAGCATGATGTTTTGATGTATGAAGGAAAATATATATCAGCATTATTTTTTTCAAGTAGTAATGGTTATACAGAAAATAATGAGGATTACTTTAATGTCAGTGCAACACCTTACTTAAGATCTAAAGATAGTCATTGGGATTTAGTGATTGATCCTTATAATCAACGTGTTAAAGAGTATACGATATCCGAATTAGAAAATCTTTTTGAAGTGTCACCGATATCTTTTAAGATTCAAAGTTATAAAACAAGTGGACGTGTTGAATATGTTGAAGTTGGAACAAAAGTTTATACAGGAAGAGAGATACGTGAAATGCTAGGATTAGCTTCTTCTGATTTCACTATAGAAAAACAAGGTGATTGCTATGTTTTTACAACATCTGGATATGGACATGGTGTTGGTATGAGCCAATATGGTGCTCAAGGCATGGCTTTAGAAGGTTATACTTATCAAGATATTTTACATTATTATTATGAAAATGTAGAAATTGAACAATATTGAATAAATTCATCTTAATCGGTAAAACTACTGTTGAGGTGAATAAAAATGAATTGGATAAAAAAATATCGTGTTGGAATTTTGTTTTCATTAACAATGATCATGTTTCTTTCAGGTGTTTTTGTGGTTGAACGTTTAAAAAAAGAACAAACATCTAAACCCTTTGGTGAAGAACCCGTTGTCAAAGTTAATGATCATGAAAATGAAGAACCATCAAATCAAGATCAACAAAAAGAAGTCATTGAAACAATGATTAGACCTTATAAAGAAGATACAGTGACTGTGGCTCGTTATTTCTATGATCCTATGGCAGATGAAAGTCAAAGAAATCAGGCACTTGTCTTATTTGAGGGTGTTTATCGACCAAATCAAGGTGTAGACTATGTCAATAATAATACGCCTTTTGATGTTTATGCTTGTTTGAGTGGAACAGTGACTAAAAAGTCAAATGATCCAGTTTTAGGATGGCTTGTAACCATTGAAAGTGATCAGGGTGTGACGATGACTTATCAAAGTTTAAGTCAAAGTGATGTGGCTATTGGTGCTGCTGTCAAACAAGGAGATAAAATTGGTCAAAGTGGTGAGAATATCTACGAGGCAGATTTGAAAAATCACCTACATTTAATTCTTGAAAAAGAGGGTACTTTATTGAATCCTGAAAGTTATTATGATAAGAAATTAAATGAAATTGAGTAGCTCTAAAATTAGCTACTTTTTTACTATCTTATAACTAGCAAAATTACATCTTTATGCTATAATAGTAAAGAAAAAGGGATAAGGAGGTATAAAAATGAGGTTTTCAAAAGAAATTGGTATTGACTTAGGTACAGCAAATATTCTTATCTATGTTAAAGGTGAAGGTATCGTTGTCAATGAACCAAGTGTTGTCGCTATGGATGCTGAAACGCAAAGACCTATTGCTGTAGGTAGTGAAGCTAAATCTATGTTAGGTAAAACCCCAGGGAGAGTGCAAGCTATTCGTCCATTAAAAGACGGTGTTATTGCAGATTTTCAAATCACTGAGATTTTAATTACACATTTTATTAATAAATTAAATTTAAAAGGTATTTTTTCAAGACCTACAATTTTAATTTGTTGTCCATCAAACATTACATCGATTGAAAAGAGCGCTATTAAAGATGTTGCAGAAAGATGTGGGGCAAAACGTGTTTACATAGAAGAAGAACCTAAAGTTGCTGCTATTGGTGCAGGATTAGATATTTCTAAGCCAACAGGAAATATGGTCATTGATATTGGTGGTGGAACAACAGATGTTGCGATTTTGTCATTAGGCGATATTGTAACAAGTTCTTCATTAAAAATTGCTGGTGATAAAATGGATGAGGAATTAATTAAATATATCAAAGAGAAATATAAATTACTCATTGGTGATCATACAGCTGAGGAAATTAAGATTGATATAGGAACGGCATTAAAAGGTTCTCGCGATAAAACATTTGATGTTCGTGGTCGTGATTTAGTGACTGGTTTGCCACATACGATTACTATTCATTCAGATGAAACAGAAGTAGCCTTAAGAGAATCTTGTCAAACTATTGTTCGTGCAGCAAAACATGTCTTAGAACAGACACCACCAGAATTATCAGCAGATATCGTTAATCGTGGTATCTTCTTAACAGGTGGCGGGGCTTTGCTTCATGGCTTAGACAAGTTACTAGAAAAAGAACTGAATGTTCCTGTCTTTGTGGCTGACAAACCATTGGATTGTGTAGCTGAAGGATGCGGCATTATGTTAGACAATTTATCTTATTTAAAATAATGAATACGATAGAAGGAAAGCAGGATTGGCTTTCCTTCTTTTTTAATTCTATATAGAAAGCGCTTTTAAAATATGATAATATGAAATTATAGGAAGAAGGAAAAATATTTTTAAAGATCAAGAAGGAGGCGCTATTATGAAACAATATAAAAAATGGTTATTAGGTGTCTTCGTACTCTTCTTTATAGGAGTAGGTATTTATCTGAATTTTCCAACGAAAGAACATGTTGCAAGAAAAATGTTAAATTTTTGGTATTCAATGAGTCATGCACAAGGAACAAAGTTATCTAAAGAGAATGATTGGTATAATTATCGTTATGATATTTTGTATTCTCATGAATTGGAACGCTATGCGACAGAGAAAGGCATCATGTCTTTTACGAGTCAAAGTGTTTTAACTATTCCTAATCAATATATAGATATGGGTATCTTAGAAGTCTCATTGTATCAGTTTCAATTAACACATTTTGAAGATGATATATATGCCTATCATGCAGTAGCACAAATGGTTTATATGGATGGACATACGGAGTCTAAAGAAGTATCAGGACGTCTACGTATCATCAAAGCTCATTGGGGTTGGAAGGTTGATGGTTTTTTACAAAAAGAGGGTTTACTTTAAGAGGGAAAAGAAAGATTTTCCTTCTTATTTTTTATTGAAGACCTTGATATTTTGTTTTGTTTATACTAGCATGGAGTTATAAATAAAAAAAGGAGAAAGAATAATGGAATTACATGATGATGTTAGAAGATTGATTAGTGCTAAGGCAAGTAAGATTTCTCAATATAATGGTAGACAATTGAGAGAAGCTATTTTGAAGTCAGAAGGTCGTGTATTGATGGGACAAACTTATTTAAAGAATCCAATTTTATTCCCTGAATGTACTAGTACAGAATTGATGTTTGCCTTTGGTGCAGATATGGTTTTATTAAATGGTTTTGATTTTTCAGATCCGACAACATGTCAAGGTATGCAAGGTTTTGATTATCAAGGGTTAAAAGCTTTGGTAGGTGGCAGACCTGTGGGAATCTATTTAGGTTGTCCAGGACCCCATGTAGACTTAGAAAAAGACCCAACACTACGTGGTATGGTTTGTTCAGAAGAAAACTTATTAAAAGCTAAAGAATGGGGTGTTTCTTTTGTGATCTTAGGGGGTAACCCTGGTAGTGGTACATCTATTAAAGATGTTGTAAGATGGACTAAGAAATGCCGTGAAATCTGTGGTGAAGACATGCTGATCTTTGCTGGAAAATGGGAAGATGGTATCGTAGAAAAGGTATTGGGAGATCCATTGGCAGATTATGATGCAAAAGAGATTATTTTAGAACTCATTGAAGCAGGTGCAGACATCATTGATTTCCCTGCTCCAGGATCAAGACATGGTATCACAGTAGAAATCATCAGACAGTTAATAGAATTTACACATCGCCATGGTGCTTTGGCAATGAGTTTCTTAAATAGTAATGTTGAAGCGGCTGATAGAGATACGATTCGCCAAGTAACCCTTATGATGAAACAAACAGGTTGTGATGTACACGCTATTGGAGATGGTGGCTTTGGTGGCGGTACATGGCCAGAAAATATTTACCAAATGTCAGTAACTTTAAAGGGTAAGGCCTATACTTGGGCACAAATGGCTACACCAAGAAGATAAGAGGATATTGTGTCCTCTTTTTTTGTTTTCATGAATAAAATCACATGATGTTTCTTCCATTTATCGACAAATTGTTTTAAAATAGAGGCGGTGATTTTATGAAGCAGATTTTTCTTATTAATCCTGTTGCGGGAACTGGAAAACTTGTTTCTGTGATGAAAACAATTGATGAAATTAAACAGGACGAAGATGTAATTATTTATACAAAAGCACCTAAAGATGCTTTAGATATTGTGCCTAGATATCCTCATTGTCGAATTTATTCTATTGGTGGAGATGGTACTTTGAATGAAGTTGTCAATGGATTATTAGATAACCAAGAATTAATTGTTATTCCTAATGGAACAGGTAATGATTTTTCAAAGGGGATTTATGCTCAAAAAGATCCTATTCAGGCTTTAACTTATTATGCAACAAGAAAGAGTCATCCTGTTGATCTTTTAAGCGTCAATGGGCATCGTTACATCAATTCAGCATGTTTTGGTTTGGATAGTGATACCGCTAATCATGTCCATGATCATAAGCTAACGAAATATCTACCTCATAAATGTGCGTATATTCTAGGGGCTTTAATAGAATATTTTAAATATCCCTATCATGAAGTGTGTGTTAAAGTGGATGGAAAAGAAGTCTATCAAGGAAAAGTGACTTTGTTTGCTGTGAATAATGGTCAATATTATGGAGGGGGATTATCTTTGACACATCGTGCTAAAATCGATGATGGACTGATGGATGTTTGTATTGTTAAGAAGAAATCAAAATGGGTGATTCCTTTCTATATCCCCTGCTTTTTACAGCATCGATTAGATGAAAAACCATTTTGTGATTATTATCAGGCTAAAGAAGTAGAAGTTCATATGAAAGAGAAATATGCTTGTAATGTTGATGGTGAAATTGTTGAGGCAAAAGACTTCTACTTTAGAGTATTAAAGGGAAAGGCAAAAGTGGTTTTATAGACATAAAAAGCCAGTTTCTAGACTGGCTTTTAACATGGGATTCTTTTAATGTGAGTGCTCATTTTCAACGACTTTTTCATTCTTAATTTCCCAATGGATCAAGAAGGTCAACGCTGCTCTTAAAAGAATGATAGCACCTACTTGAAGAATTTCAGACATATCACGAGCAATAACCGTTCTTAAAATTTCTCCACCAAGTTTAAATTCAAGTGCCATAGCAAGTCCCTCAGCTAAACGTAGACGTGTTTGAGGGTCTTTTTTGATCCAATTGTAAAATGCTTTGATAGCCGTAACAGCAATGACAGCCAAACCCATAAATTCAAGGGTGATCACAAAGAAGTTGACAAGGACTTCAAGGCTCTCATGTAGCCAAAGATTGACGGACCATGCATAGAGGACTGTGGGAATATGGTTCATAATATTTCTCCCTTCTTAAAACTATTGTAACGTGTTTGTCGAAAGTTGTAAATGAAAAAAGGGTTATTCCCCTTTTGTTGTACTGCCAAATCCACCATTTCTTACTTCTGAAACTTCATCATCATCCGTGATTCCATACTCTACAAAAATCCCTTGGGCGATACCTTCACCTTGACGAATAGAGACAGTTTTATCTTCA
>CANPGX010000027.1 GCA_947573745.1 uncultured Erysipelotrichaceae bacterium
GAAATATGGATAACAATTTACGATTTGAGCATACGCCCTATCATAATGTCTTTATTAAAGATAGGAAGCATATTGAACTAACTGGGGTCAAAAATATTGAAAGTTTTGATTCTCTAGAATTTTTAATTGAAACGTCTTTAGGTTTTCTTCATATTGCAGGAACAGAACTGTCTTTGATTAAATTGGATCAAGAGCAAGCAGAAGTGAGCATTAAAGGCAATATTGATTCTATTAGTTATGTCAATAATAAGAAAAAAGGTTTGCCTAAAGAAAAACTTTTTGGTAACTTGTTGAAATAATGACCTTACTACAGCAATTTCAAAGCTTAGTCTATTCTTTTTTATTTAGCTTTTTCTTTTGTATGATTTACTCTTTTTATAATCGACTCATTTATCGATTTCGTCATCATATACTAAGCTATATCGTAGAATGCTTATTAGCTATTGTCACAGGATTAAGTTATTATCAAATATTAGTTTATGTTAACGGGGGGCATTTTAATCTCTATATGATTTTTTGCCTTATTTTAGGTGTGATGATTTTTGAAAGGTGGTACGCTTTTTATTACTTATTATTTTTAGAAAAAGTGATGATTGTTTTGAAAAAATATTTTCGCCCTTTATACTTCATTTTTAGAAAGTTTACTGCTATAATGAAGAAGTTAAGAAGGGTGATGAAAAGATGGCGCAAGAAAAAGGGAGACGTCTCACAACAAAATCAAGAAATCTCATAGCCTTTTTTGCTCTGATCTTATCACTAGGAATGATGATGAGCATCATGATTAGTTATGTGGACTATTTAGAAGATAAAAAAGAATATGAGCAAATTGTGCTTAAAAGAGATGCTTTGTTGGAAGAAAAAGCACATCTTGAAAATGAAATAGAAATGCTTAATGATGATGATTATGTGACGCGTTATGCAAGAGAAAATTATGTATTTACCCGCGATGGAGAAGAAGTCATCGTGTTACCTGGTAAAAGCGAAGAATAAGTCTATCACTTATTCTTTTTTTATAAAGGAGGAATCTCATGATTGACCATTATGATATTTATGCACCTACATTACAAGGCATGTTTCATGTCGATGTTTATTGCCCAGATCGACAAAAGGGCAAACGTTATCCAGTCCTTTATATCAATGATGGGCAAAATGCCTTTTTTGATGAGAAGTCTTTTATGAAAGTCAGCTGGGGATTTTTGGACTATATTAAAAAAACAAAGTTAAAGATTATTTTAGTAGCTATTCATTGTCGGGGAGAAAGAAGGATGGATGATTATGCTCCTTGGGTCATCCCTAAAAAATTAGCTCTAAAAGAAAGTGATGGGCAAACGGATCATATGGGTGGCTTGGGGGATCTTTATATCCAATGGATCATACATACTTTAATGCCTGTGATTGATCAACGCTATCCAAGTAATGGGGAATGTGGTATTTGTGGAAGTAGTATGGGAGGTGTTATAGCCGCCTATGCAAGTCTGGCTTATCCAAAGATCTTTACGAAATGTGCTGCTTTATCGACAGCTTTTTGGTTTTATCCAGAGTTGTTTTATCAATTAGTAGAACAACAAGATTTAAGTTCGATTCAAGGATTTTATTTGGATTTAGGAGAGTTTGAAGCAGATGATGAACAAGTGAATACATGGTATAGAGAAACCAATGATCAAATGCATAGTTTGTTGCAAAAACGTATTCATCATTATCGTTTTGCTTTTTATGAAGGGGCTTATCATCATGAATCTCAATGGAGAAAAAGAGTGCCTATTTTTATGTCGTTTTTATATTCAAATCATTTAAAGGAGTCGTCGTATGATTAAATTGATTTTATCGGATATAGATGAGACCTTGATTGATCGAGAACACCATATTCCTAAGGTGAATCTTGAAAGAATCAATGAGGCTAGAAAATTAGGAGTAAAATTTGCGTTGTGTACGGGAAGAAGTCCACAATATTGTGTCAATATCATGAAAGAGTTAGGCATCTATGGTCGTGATGATGAGTATATCATAGGATTTAATGGTGCATTGATCACCAATTGTCGTGATTTTAAACCCATTTACTATGATCAGATTGGTTATGATCTAGCTAAAGAAATTTTTGATTATGGCAGACAAACTTATCAGTGTATGATTGTTTTTCAAAGAGAAAAATGTTTTTTATTTAATCCTTCACCATTAGAACTGAGAAGAAAAATAAAACAATCTGCTCATTTTGAAGTTATGGATGATACAGATCTTTCTTTTTTAAAAGGACAGGATGTGACAAAAATTGTATTTTCAAATCCAAATCCATCACAACTCAATCAAATCAAAGAGGATATGTCGGCAAGGTTAGAAGGAAAAGTCAACATCACTTTTTCAAGTGGACGTTATATTGAATTTAACGCATTGAATATTGATAAAGGTGTGGGACTTCAAAGATTAGCGAAGATGTTAGATATACCTTTAGAGATGACTATGGCTATTGGAGATAATGAAAATGATGTTGAAATGCTTCAAGCAGCGAATATTGGTGTTGCAGTGAGAAGCGCTACAGCCAATGCTAAACGTTATGCTAGCTATATTACGGCATTGGATTATGCTGATGGGGCGGTGGCAGAGGCTATTGAACGTTTTGTATTAGGTAAAATTGGATAATATTTAAAAAATCATTGAAACGATATTAAATGAGTAATAAAGGGGATACACGTATGACATTTAAAGAGTTATTAGAAAATGAAAAAAAGAAAGATTATTTCCTTCAATTAGCGAAATTTGTAGATTATGAGTATAAGCATTATACAGTTTATCCACCTAAACCTATGCTTTTTAGAAGTTTAGGATTGACAAATTATGATCATGTGCGGGTTGTGATTTTAGGACAAGATCCTTATCATGAACCCCATCAAGCCAACGGATTAGCTTTTAGTGTGCATCAAGGGGTAGAGATTCCACCAAGTTTAAAAAATATTTATCAAGAATGTCATGACGATGTAGGCATTGATATTCCAGATCATGGTGATTTAACGGCTTGGGCAAAACAAGGTGTGCTTTTATTAAATAATGTCTTGTCTGTTCGGGCACATCAAGCCAACTCTCATGCAGGTAAAGGATGGGAAATTTTTACTTTAGAAGTGATTAAAGAAATTAATAAGAAAGATACGCCTGTTGTTTTTATCTTGTGGGGAAAAAATGCTCAATCCAAAGAACAATATATTGATCAAAGTAAGCATCTTATTTTAAAAAGTGCACATCCTTCACCTCTTTCAGCATATCGTGGCTTTTTTGGTTCTAAACCATTTTCTAAAGCTAATCGTTTTTTAGTTGAACATGGATTAGAACCAATAGATTGGACGATCAAATAATGTTTTTGTGTGTTGAAGAAGCTATTGCTTATATTGAATCGAAACGTTCTAAGCATACACTAGAACAATTTTCGGATATTTTAACACGTTATCATTGCCCGATGCCAAAAACAAAAATGGTTCATGTGGCTGGGACTAATGGTAAAGGGAGTACAGTGAACTATTTAAGACACTTGCTCAATGCTCATGGTTATCATGTAGGGACTTTTACATCACCTTATCTTGTCAGTCATCATGATCGATTATGTATAGATGGTCAACCGATTAAAGACCAGGAACTTTTGATGTTGATTGAAGCGCATTATGACATGTTTGAAAAAGAAAACTTATCGATGTTTGAATGTGATGTTTGCTTAATGCTTTCGTATTTCTCACAAAAATCCTTAGACTATCTTATTGTAGAAACAGGGATGGGAGGGCGTTTTGATAAAACCAATATCATTCAACCTTGTCTATCTGTCATTACGCATATAGGCTATGATCATCAATTATTCCTTGGAGAAACCTTAAAACAGATTGCTTATCATAAAGCAGGGATCATTAAGGAAGGTATACCGGTTATTTGTAGTGAACAAGATCCTACATTAAAAAATATTTTCATTGAAGAAGCACATCAAAAACATACCCATGTGACTTTTATAGAACCCTATACTTTGAAGTATCCTTATACGATTGAAGATGATGGAAGGATTTATGAACTGGGTGATGTGGGAAGTTACCAAATGGAAAATGCCAAATTGGCTTTAATGGCCTATAAAATGCTTGGCTGTCCTGTAGATGAAGCATGTGTAAGATCATGTTTAAAAGAAACACAATGGCCAGGAAGATTTGAAAAGATTCCTTATCTAGGACGGGATATTTATTTAGATGGGGCGCATAATGAGGATGGCATTCTTGCTTTGATTCAGACTTTAGAATCTCGTCAAGAAAAAAACGTGTCTATTCTTTTCTCTGCTTTAAAGGATAAAGAAGTTCAAGTGATGCTCGATAGACTTTTAGAAAAGGGTTATCACGTTTATGTGACAACATTTGAAGATGAACGTCATATCGATATAGATACATGTCAACCAACTTTGACTTATTATCCTTGTTTTGAAGATGGACTTCATCGACTTCTGCAAGATCCCGGGCGATTAGTCATCACTGGATCGCTTCATTTTATTTCATATGTACGACACTATTTAAAAAAAGAAGCTTAAATCAAGCTCTTTTTTTCTCAATTCAAATAAAAGCGTTTACATAAAATAGAGAGGGATGATATAATAAACATAGAAAGATAGAAGAAAAGGGGGTAGGAAGTTGATGAAAAAGAAAAGATTTCTGAAAATATTTGGCATAGTTATCGTGGTATGTTTTATATTAAGTCATCTAAATACACATTTTACGATGATGCCGGCACATCCTTCTAAGCGCCTGCTTCTTGAAACGAATCATGCAAAGGTATTTGATGATTTAAAACAAAGTGAGCATTTAAATACTTATTTTTTTGATACTTCACCATTAAGGCCTTATCAATGTCATGGCTTTGTTTATATCCCAGATTTAGCTAATGATACTTACAAAAAAAGTGTTGTTGGGCGTTTAAACAATGGCTTAGATGTATGTTTTATCGGAACATCGACAATAGAAGAATTAGAGTCATTATTAGATATGCCATTATATCATTGTTTAAAGATCAATGAGTGTCAGGAAGATACGCAAGGGATGAATTTGTTTTATGATACGACATTGACATTTCAAGAATCTACTCAAATGCATGCCTTCCCAAAGGATTTGAATTTTGATTTATTCATTTATAATATTTCAGGGGAAGATATTTTAGTCGCCTCTTTGTTGTCGCAAGAGAAAGATTATAAGAATTTATTCCTTTGTATAGCAGAAGAGACTTTAGATCATCCTGAAAGATATCAAACCTCTGTATCGGGTAATGTCCAATATCGTTTTTATCATGATGTGCAAGATAATACATATTTTGCTTATGATCTTTCTTTGTATCATGAAAGTGATCCTTATCATCAAAAGCAGGCCTATAATTATGTGTATCATGGCTATTTCAGTCAAAATGGGAAGACGTTGTTGAGTCGCAATGATGATGTTTGTTCGCAAAAGAATATACATGTCATACCGCCACTAACTTTTGCTTCTGGCGATTTAGAAAATGATGGTGAAAGTTATGAGGTCATGTTGGGCATGGATAAGTATGAAAAGAGATTTAAAATTGAAGCGTCTAAAGTATTGACAACACATCGTGAAGATGACCATGAATGGTTAACGGTCTTTGAAAAGAAAGAAGGGTCTTATGGACAAAATGATATTCTTCGTCCAAGTGTTCATCTTGTTGTAGATGATCTTGATATCAAAGATCCATTAGAATTATTAGATTTATTGCATGTAGAATTAGAGCCTGTTTTTAATTAAGTGAGTAAAAAAAGATATCATAGTGATGTGATATCTTTTTTATCTTGATCTTTTAAAACGCGTTTTATAAAACCATCATGTTGTTGAAGTGCTTCCTGTGCTTGCGTATAGGTATAGCCCGTTTTGAACATGCAAATAGCGACCTTGGCTTGATGACAAGAGGGTTCATAAAGGGCTTGGGCTTGTTCCAGGGTGCAGTTGGTCGCTTGGCAAACAATATTAAGCCATCGTTGATATAGTTTTTCATTGCTGACATCGACATCGACCATGAGATTTTCATAAACTTTACCTAAACGGACCATGGAAGCGGTAGATATCATATTACATATCATTTTTTGTGCTGTTCCAGCTTTTAAGCGGGTAGATCCAGTAAGCACTTCAGGGCCCACGTTGACTTCAATAGGAAGTAAAGCATGTTGGGATATTTTAGCTTGTTTATTGCAAGCGATAGAGGCTGTGCTGGCATGTATTTGATGAGCATAGTCGAGTGCTCCAATCACATAAGGTGTTCTTCCACTAGCAGCTAGGCCAATCACCATATCTTTGGCTTGTAGATGGATCTTTTTCATGTCTTCTTGCCCTAAGGAAGCATCATCTTCCGCTTCTTCTTTAGCGTGAGCTTGATTAAGACCACCAGCAAGTAGACCGATCACCTTTTCAGGATCCATACCAAAAGTAGGGGGACACTCTACAGCATCCAAAACACCAATACGTCCACTGGTTCCGGCGCCAACATAGATTAAACGTCCGCCATCTTTTAAACAATGAATGGTTTGTTGAATCACTTTTTCAATGTTTGGAAGTTCAAGTTGGATAGCTTGAATGACCTTGGCATCTTCGCGATTCATCAGGGTGAGAATATCTAAAACAGATAATTCATCTAAATGATAAGAATGAGGATTTCGTTGTTCTGTGGTTAATTGTGATAATTGCATATATTTCTCCGCTTCTTGAATGATTTCTTATCTTTATTGTACAAGATAGCGAAGAAATTGCAACGACGATATTATTGATATTGGTATTGAACAGGTTCGTCAAATTCAACAAAATCTAGATAAATCATAGGAAGAAGATAATGTTTATCTGTTTTTGGATCACCGATAATGATATGATCTCTACCGACTTCTTCAATAACACCTTTAAAAGTACGATCGCGCCATTCAACACTTTCAGAAAAAGAACAGTATACAGTCGCTACTTTACCGCGATTTAGGCGTAAGACATTTTCAATGTACGTTTGTTCGTTCATCTGTGAATTGATAGTGAGTGAAGGTGTAGGCGTAGGCGCAGCTGGAGTTTCTGTTTCTTCTTCCTGTCTAGTTTTAGCGACTTCGCGTGTTGCCTGATTAAATTGAATATCGGGTTGTAAAAAAGCATTGGAATAAGGATAAGTTGATTGATAGTCCATAAGATTCTCCTTTGTATTAAAATATACAGTTTAAATCACTGCCTGGATTATAAAAACAGTGGTTTTTAAATCTTCCTGATAAATTGCCGTAGAATTTTGATGGGCAGTTAACATTTTTACCAGGATTTTTAAACCATAATGCGTTATAAGCTGGTTCTGCACGATAACCTTCAATGCATCGTCTAGCCAGTTCAACGACTCTGGCATTGACACCTTGATTAAAAAGATCTGTTCCTACACCAGCAAAAGCATTTTTTTGATAGACGGCATCAGTAATCGTACGCACATTCTTAAAAACATCACATCGTGTAACGACACGATTGATGACGACATTTCCTACTAAAAGCATGCCATCATCTCCTTCACCTAAGGCCTCAGCCTGCATGAGTTTTGCTAGCAAAGTGACTTCCTCAGGGGTGTATTGACATCTAGCCGTGTATAATCACCTCTTTCTATTGCCGACTGCTTTAATATATGATTTGAATATGTGAAATAGACGTAAAGAAATGTAAAACTTTGATGTCTTTTTTTCGTCGTTTTATTTAAAGGGGTGCTTTATAATAGAATATATGAAAAAAATTGAATGACTTGTAAGTTTATCATGGCATTCTTTAAAAGAATGTGTTAAACTATAAGCATAGAAACCGTTTTCATTTGTAAGGAGGAAGAAATATGAGCAAAGAGATAGTGGCTATGATTCTTGCAGGGGGTCGTGGTACACGATTAGAAGCTTTAACAGCAAAGGTGGCTAAACCAGCTGTTTATTTTGGTGGGAAATATCGTATTATTGATTTCCCATTAAGTAACTGCGCAAATTCTGGTATAGATATCGTGGGTGTCTTGACACAATACGAGTCTGTATTATTGGGGACTTATGTAGGCTCTGGACAAAAATGGGGTTTAAGTGGCACCAACTCTATGGCAGCTATTTTACCAGCCAGAGAAAGAGGCGAAGTTGGAGCAACCTGGTATGAAGGTACAGCTGATGCGATTTACCAAAATCTTAATTTCTTAGATGGCTATGATCCAGAATATGTGTTGATTCTTTCAGGAGATCACATTTATAAAATGGATTATGCAAAAATGTTGGAAGCCCATAAAGAAAGAAAGGCAGCGGCAACGATTGCGGTCTTGAATGTTTCATTAGAAGAGGCTAGTCGTTTTGGTATTATGAATGCTAAGGAAGATGGGACAATCTATGAATTTGAAGAAAAGCCAGCCCATCCTAAATCAAACCTTGCTAGTATGGGGATTTATATCTTTACGTATAAAGAATTGAAGAAATATTTAAAAGCAGATGCTAAACTTAAGGATAGTAAACATGACTTTGGTATGAATATCATTCCAGCTATGTTGAATGATGGTAAGAAGTTATATGCTTATGAATTTGACGGCTATTGGAAAGATGTAGGTACGGTTGATAGTTTATGGCAGGCTAACATGGATCTTTTAGCAGATAAAGAGTTAGACTTATATAATCAAAAGAGTGATTGGAAGATTTATACAGAAGATACTTTCTCTCATCCACAAATTATTGGCGAAGATGCTGTGGTGACCAATTCTATGGTAACACAAGGTTGTGTCGTTGATGGAGAAGTTACAGGATCTGTACTTTTTGACAATGTGCATGTTGGTCAAGGGGCAAAAGTAGTGGATTCGGTATTGATGCCAGGTGTCTTGATTGAAGAAGGTGCAGAAGTTTATAAAGCTATTGTAGATGAAGGTGTGGTTGTTCATTCTTCTACGGTTGTCAATAAAGAAGCTAAAAAAGTAGAACTTGTAGCAAAGAATCGATAGGAGGGGAAGAAAGATGGCTAAAGTAATTGGACTTGTAAATTTACATTCAGATATTACCTATAAAGGACTTACTGAAAGAAGACCAGTGGCATCAGTAAGCTTTTTGGGACGTTATGGTATCGTTGATTTTGTTTTATCAAATATGTCAAATTCGCAATTAGATTCTGTTGGGATTTTGATTCAAGAAAAACCACGTTCTTTATTTAAACATTTAAAATCTGGTCAATCATGGAACTTTAATACAAAATCAGGGGGTATTTCATTATTATATAATGAGCAATACGCTAATAACCCTAAATATAATCATGATATCAATAATCTTGTTGAAAATATAGCATTCATCAAAGAAAGTAAAGCAGATTATGTTGTTATTGCGCCAGCACATATCATTACGACGATGGATTATATGGATGCAGTAGAGGCTCATGAAAAATCTGGTGCTGAAGTAACAATGGTTTATAAAAAGATCAATGATGCTGATACAGCATTTATCGGGGGTAGTTATTTAAGACTTAAAGGCAAACAAGTCACCGAAATTAAAACGAATAAAGGTAATCGTAAAGAGCGCGCTATCTCTCTAGAGACATATGTTATTAATACGAAAGTGTTATTGAAGTTATTAGAATATGCTAAGAAATTAAGTTCTTTCTTTGATTTAAAAGATACCCTAGCTTATTTATGTGATGAAAGAAATATTTGTGCTTATGAATATAAAGGCTTTGCAAGATGTATTGACTCATTTGAATCTTACTTTAATACATCATTAGAATTCTTAAATCTTGATATCGCCACACAAGTCTTTAAGAGTAGTTGGCCTATTTATACTACAACCAATGACACACCTCCTACAAAATATGGTAAAGAAGCCCATGTTAAGAAATCTTTCGTAGCGAATGGAGCTTTAGTTGAAGGTAGCGTAGAGGGTAGCGTTATCGGTCGTGAAGTACGTATTGGTAAAGGTGCTAGTATCAAGAATTGTATTATTTTTACAGGTAGTGTTATTGCACCAGGGGCAGTTCTTGAAAATGTGGTTGTAGACAAACATGCTAAAGTGGAAAGAAAGACCGAACTTCGTGGTACAAAAGAAGAACCATTGTTTGTTAGAGAAGGGGATGTCGTTTAATGAAAATTGTTTTTGCAACAAGTGAAGCGACACCGTTTATTAAATCTGGTGGTTTAGCAGACGTTTTAGGGTCATTGCCTAAGGCAATGGCCGCTAAAGGTCATGAAAGT
>CANPGX010000028.1 GCA_947573745.1 uncultured Erysipelotrichaceae bacterium
TTGATATGGCTATTGCCCAAAAAGCAACTATTTCAACAGTGAATGAGGAAAATATACGTCCTTCCTATGATCTCAATAAGTGGTTATCACAGGCGGTGCAGATAGAAAAATCGATGAATGATCAATATTTGAGTGTGGAACATCTAATACTGGCTTTGTTTGAAGTTCATACTGCATTTATTGATTCTTTCTTAAAACAATTACATTTAGATAAAAAACGATGTCAAGATGCTATTCAAGAAATGAGAGGTGATACTATGGTAACAAATCAAAATCCGGAAAATGAATATGAAGTTTTAGAAAAATATGGTCGTGATCTTATAGCCGATGTTAGAAATGGAAAAATAGATCCTGTCATTGGGCGAGATGAAGAAATTCGTCGTGTTGTTCAGATTTTATCTCGTAAGACAAAAAATAATCCTATTCTTATCGGTTTGCCTGGCGTTGGGAAGACAGCTATCGTCGAAGGGTTGGCATGGCGTATTTTTAAAAACGATGTTCCTGTCAGTTTGAAAGATAAGACGGTTTATGAGCTAGATTTAGGTTCATTAGTTGCTGGTGCGAAGTATCGTGGAGAATTTGAAGAGCGTTTAAAAGCCGTTTTAAATGAAATTAAAAAGGCAGAAGGACGTATTATTTTATTTATTGATGAAATTCATCAACTTGTTGGTGCTGGTAAAACAGATGGTGCTATGGACGCAGCCAATTTATTAAAGCCTATGCTTGCTCGTGGAGAATTGCATTGTATTGGTGCAACAACTTTGGATGAGTATCGTATGTATATTGAAAAAGATGCGGCTTTAGAAAGACGTTTTCAAAAGGTTCAGGTTGATGAACCAGATTTGGATGATACCATAGCTATATTAAGAGGTTTAAAAGATAGCTTTGAAAGTCATCATGGGGTTCAGATTACAGATCATGCGATTGTCAGTGCTGTTAATATGTCTAATCGATATATTACAGATCGTTATTTACCAGATAAAGCGATTGACTTAATTGATGAAGCTTGTGCCTCTATTCGTATGGAAATTGATTCTATGCCAAGTGAACTTGATGCGATTACTAGAGAAAAGAATCGTTTAGAAATGGAAAGAATTTCTATAGAAAAAGAAAATGATGATCAAGGCAATAATGAACGACTAACAGAGATTAAAATGCGTATTTCGGAATTAGAAAAACAAGAAACGGAAATTGGAAAGAAGTGGCAGGAAGAGAAAAAACGTTTGGATCGATTAAAGGATTTAAAAGAACAACGTGTAAAATTAGAATCTTTAATGAATAAGTATGAAACGGAATCTAATTTAGAAGAAGCTTCACGTATTCGTTATAGCTCTTTACCAGAAGTGACCAAAGAAATTTCAATGTTGGAATCTAAAGAACAAGAGAATAATCTACTTCAAGAAAAAGTCACGAGTGATACTGTCAGTGAAATTATTGCACGTTGGACAGGCATTCCTATGAGTAAATTAATGGAATCTGAACGTGCTAAATTGTTACATCTTCATGAAATACTGAAAAAGCGTGTGATGGGACAAGATGAGGCCATTCAAAAAGTGTCTGATGCGATCATGCGAAGTCGTGCCGGGATTAATGATGAACATCGTCCTATTGGCTCATTTATGTTTTTAGGACCAACTGGAGTGGGTAAGACAGAGGTAGCTAAAGCTTTAGCAGAACAACTTTTTGATAGTGAAAAGAATATTGTTCGTATTGATATGTCTGAGTATATGGAAAAATTCAGTGTTTCACGTTTGCTTGGTGCCCCACCAGGTTATGTTGGATATGAGGAAGGCGGGCAATTAACGGAGGCTGTCAAACGTCATCCATACTGTATTGTTTTATTAGATGAAATTGAAAAAGCGCATGCAGAAGTCTTTAATGTTCTTTTACAAGTCTTAGATGATGGTCGTATTACAGATTCTCAAGGTACTGTTGTCAGCTTTAAAAATACGATTATTATCATGACAAGTAATATTGGCTCATCTTATTTACTTGAAGGAAATAATGCCACAACACAAGCACAGGTTCAAGATGAATTAAAGCGTCATTTTAAACCTGAATTTATTAACCGTGTTGATGAAATTGTAATGTTTAATTCATTGAATGATGATGTTATTCATGATATTATTGACAAGTTTATGATGCAGCTTCAACAACGTTTAAGTGATCGTAAGATTGAAATCAAATTAAGTGCTGTTGCCAAAGATGAAATTCAGCGTCAAAGCTTTGATGTCACATATGGTGCAAGACCTATTAAGCGTTTTATTCAAAGTCATATTGAGACATTAATTGCACATCAAATGATTGAAGGAAATATTCAACCAGAAGATCACATTTTAATTGATTATGAAAATGATCAATTTATCATTAAAAGAGGATAGCTATATCCTCTTTTTTTGTGCTACAATATAAAAGTTAGAAAGGGGAAGAAAGATGCAACGTTATTTTGCCAAAACATTGAATGATTCTTACATGGTACTAAGTCAAGAAGATCTTCATCATCTTTACCATGTCATGCGTTATCGACCTGGTGATCATCTTATAAGCTTATATCAAGGAAAAACTTATCTTTGCGTTATTGAAGATGAACAGGGAAAGATCCGTGTGATTCAGGAAGTGGAAGAAGATCACGAATTGGACGTTGATGTCACTTTGATTTATGGTTTACCTAAAGGAGATAAACTGGATTGGGTTGTACAAAAAGCCTGTGAACTGGGTGTTTTTCGAATAGTGCCTTATTTATCTAAACGTTCCGTGATTAAAACGGATCAAGAAAAGTTCGAAAAGAAAAGAGAGCGTTTAAAACGCATTGCCAAGGAAGCAGCCCAACAATCTACGCGGACTTTTATTCCAGAAATAACAAGTTTGTGTCTACCTTCACAATTAGAGCAATACCTTTCTGATATCAATCTTGTAGCTTATGAAGAAAGTAGTCGCCAACATGAACATAGTGCTTTAGCTAAATCTTTAAGGTCATTAAAAAAACATGGTAGTGTGACCTTCATCATAGGACCAGAAGGTGGATTTGAAGAAGCTGAAATACAATGGATGAAAAACCTAGGTTTTATTCCATGTTCATTAGGAAAACGTATTTTAAGAAGTGAAACCGCACCTCTTTATGTGTTGAGTGTGATAGGATATATACGTGAATTAGAAAATTGAGGTGAACATTTATGGCCATGATGGAAATGTTAGAAAAATATCGTCATGATACAGATATTGAAAAAACAATATTTTATAAAAATATGATGGCATACTTGACTAAATATCCTGCTATATCAAAAAAATATAAAACGGATCAAGATTTGTTTCGTTTGGATATCATTGTTCATGCATTAAAAAATAAGGAAAAGATAGATGATATTTTTAAACAGTATTATATTGAAAATAATGACATTTTAAATCGTTTGAATTATCAAGAAAAAAAGCATTTATTGATACAAGAAATTAAACAACATACGGATTGTTTATATTGTTTTGATTTTGAAGGAGAAAAGATATATTTACCTATATTTGATATGAAAATTAATCATTTTTATATGTTTGATCGACCACTTTTAGAGTTAAAACAGTATCAAAAATATATTGATAATTTTAGTACGTCGATGATAGACCCTATCAGTTATTATGGTTATGAATTATATCAAAGTTGCTTTTCATCTTTACAGTACATTATCGAAGATGAACGCTTTATTTGCTATTATTTAAAAGATTTTGGTTGTGTTTATGTTTTTAATAAAGAAACAATGACAATAGCGTCACGCCTTTTTTTGATTGATAAATATAGTTCGTTAGATAGTTTAACGTATGAACAAGTTTGTATAGTGGTTGATTACTACCTGCATTATCAATTTAAAGAATGTATAGATTATTTATATGCATCTCAATCTATCAGTCAAAAGGTTTATCGTAAAATACTAAAAAAATATCAGTAAAAAGGAGAGGATTTTATGAAAACATTCGCTTTTCATACTTTAGGTTGTAAAGTCAACATGTATGAATCTGAAGCAATGTCACGTTTATTTGAGAAACGTGGTTACCAAAGGGTTGATTTTAAAGAAAAAGCAGATGTTTATGTGATTAATACATGCACTGTAACGAATACTGGAGATAGTAAGTCACGACAGATGATACGACGGGCCATTCGTACGAATCCTGAAGCCATTATTGCAGTGACAGGATGCTATAGTCAAGTATCTTCAAAAGATATTGAGGCTATTGAAGGTGTAGATATTATTTTAGGAACTCAGCATCGTGAAAAAATAGTTGATTTAGTAGAGGAACAACAGATATCTAAAAAAAGAAAAATTTGGATAGAAGACGTTATTCATCAAGCTGAGTTTGAAGATTTAAATGTCGATGTTTTTACTGAAAATACGCGTGCTTTTTTGAAAATTCAAGATGGTTGTGTTAATTTTTGTACGTATTGTATTATTCCCTATGCTAGAGGAAAAGTTCGTTCAAAAAAGAAAGAGGAAGTTTTGGCTCAGGCACAACAACTATGCCAACGAGGGTATGGCGAGATTGTGTTAACAGGTATTCATACTGCAGGGTATGGTATGGATTTAGAAAACGTTACTTTTTATGATCTGCTTGTAGCGTTGACTCGTCAAGTCAAAGGACTCAAGCGTTTGCGTATTTCTTCTATTGAAGCAAGTCAAATCACGGATGATATGATAGAATTGATTCAAAATTCTTCCATTATTGTTGATCATTTACATATTCCATTACAATCCGGCTGTGATAGTGTGCTTAAGCGAATGAATCGAAAGTATACTTGCCAAGAATATGCAGAAAAAATACAACATATTCGCCAACATCTTCCTCGTGTGGCGATAACGACGGATGTTATTGTGGGATTCCCACAAGAAAGTGAACAAGAGTTTGAACAAACGTATCAGTTTATTGAAAAGATGGGGTATAGTGAATTGCATGTTTTTCCATATTCACCTAGAAAGGGAACACCTGCAGCAAGAATGTCTGGTCAGGTTGATGAAAAAACGAAAACAAAACGTGTTCATGCTTTATTAGATTTATCTAAAAAATTACATTTAAAATATAGTCAACAATTTTTGAATCAGACTTTAGAGGTATTATTTGTAGAAATCAATAAAGATGGTTTGCTGGTTGGACATGCTTCAAATTATTTAAAAGTGTGTGTAGATCCTTCAATGGCTAAGATCAATGAGATTGCTACTGTGCGCATTATTGAGATTAAAGAAAATATTTTAATAGGAGAAATCGTTTAAGAAAAAAGACAAAATTTTTATTGCCTTATCAATGAATCTATGTTAAAATTCTAATTGATTTTAAGGGAAAAAGGGGGGATAGTTCATGGCAAAGACTGTAGTAAGAGAAAACGAATCTTTAGATGATGCTTTACGTCGTTTTAAGAGACAAGTTTCGAGAACAGGAACCCTTGCTGAAGCTCGTAAAAGAGAATTTTATGTTAAGCCTGGGCTTAAACGTAAAATGAAATCTGAAGCTGCTAGAAAAAATAAAGGTAAACAAAGATAATAAGAAGCGAGATTGCTTCTTTTTATTTTACATATTTATTCATCCATTTCATATAATCGAATGAGGTGAAATGCATGCTAACACTTTTGGAAAAACAATGTATTATCAAAAACTATGAAAAGATTTTAGATATGAATGAACAGACAGTAGTCCTGTTATTGAATGGTATGATATACACCATTGTTGGACAATCATTAAACATACAATATTATTCTAAACATGAGGTACGTTTAAAAGGACAAATTCTTTCTATTCATTTGAAGCAGGTGGATCATGCTCGGATATGATGTATGGATTATTCAATGTGAAGATCTCTTTGAATTTCTTCAAGCTATTGATCAATTAAATATACGTATTTATCATCTAAAAAAGATAGATTCTGAAATGTATCAGTTTGTTTCTAAAAGTTTTCATCGTCATTTCATTAAAAAATTACCTTTTCCATTATACTATCAAAAAAGCATGGGAAAAGGCGCTTATTTATTTCGTTTTTTCTTCAATCCTTCAAAAATACTTTTTGTAGGTGTGTTTTTACTCTCAATCTATCTTTCTACTTTTTTTATATGGCATGTGGAAGTGCTAGGAAATTATGAATCTATTAATGAGAATCTTTATGCATATTTTCAAGACCAATATATTCAAAAAGGAAGCTTGAAATTATCTTTAGAAAATTTACAAGATATTGAAAATCAAATAAAGATTAATTTTGAAGATGATATTGATTATTTGAATCTCTATCAAAATGGAAGTGTTTTGTATCTTAATTATACGAAGAAGATCCAAGATGATAAAATTGAATTGGACTATAGAAATATTTATGCTTGCAAACCAGGAATGATTGCTTATTTTGAAGTTAATAGTGGTCATATTAAGGTTAAAGTCAATGATTATGTTCAACAAGGAGATTTGTTAATAGAAAATAATATTGTCTCAACCAGTGATGAAATGAAAATCATTCCTACATTAGGAAAGGTTTTTGCTTATACTTGGGTGGATATTGAAGCCAGTATGCCATCATTTGATCAGGGCGATGTATTTAATGAACTCCTATTAAAAATTAGAGAAAGTTTACCTGCTGATTGTATAATTGATAAAGAAAATGTGGTACAATTTATAGAAACAGAGGGTGTCGTTACTTTAAAGGTACATTATACTTTAATTGAAAATATCGCTTGTAAAGGAGAATAATCGAGTGGAAAAGAAGATAGATCTAGAAGACTATAGTATTGAGGAAATTGAAAAACTATGTGGATTAAATGATGAAAATTTAGTTTTGATCGAGCATTATTTTCATATATCTATGACACATCGGGGAAGTCAAATTCTTTTAATTGATGATATTGATGAAATGACTTATCAACATATCAGTGAATTGATCAAACAACTCCTGGGATTGGTTAAAAAGGGTGTCCGTATAGGCGAGAGGGATATCTTATATGCTTTACGTCTATTAGAAAAGGGACGTTTAAATATCCTTTCAGATCTATATGAAATTCGCATTGCTAAAACGTTATCAGGAAAGTTAATTTATCCTAAGACCTTAGGACAAAGGGCATATTATTTTGCTTTGAAGAAAAATGATGTTGTTTTTGGTATTGGTCCAGCTGGAACTGGAAAAACTTATTTAGCTGTTGTTTTTGCAATCAATGCTTTAAAAAATAATGAAGTTAAAAAGATTGTATTGACACGCCCAGCTGTTGAAGCTGGAGAAAACCTTGGCTTTTTACCAGGAGATCTAAAAGAAAAAGTAGACCCTTATCTAAGACCTTTGTATGATGCTTTATATGATATGTTAGGGCAAGAACAAACAGAGCGTTTGATCGAGAAGGGAACCATTGAAATAGCACCTCTTGCTTATATGCGTGGAAGAACATTAGAAGATGCTTACGTTATTTTAGATGAGGCGCAAAATACGACAGATGCACAGATGAAGATGTTTTTAACACGCTTAGGATTCCATTCTAAAATGATCATTACCGGGGATGTGACTCAGATTGATTTACCTCATGGTGTTTATTCAGGACTCAAAAGAGCTTATCAATTGCTTCATGGTGTTGATGGTATTGCGTTTATTGAATTAAGTGCTTTAGATGTTGTTAGACATCCTGTTGTACAGAGAATTATTCAACGTTATGAAGATTTTGAGTCACAAGAAGGATGAGTCCTTCTTTTTTTGATTTGTGAAGCAAAATACAAACTTTTTGTTGTAATCTATAAGATTTTTCTTTATAATGTTTAAAGTGAAAATAAAGCTAAGGAGGGTATGTTAATGGATAAAAAAGTAAAGAGAATTGCGTTATTATCAGGTGGGGGAGATTGTCCTGGTTTAAATGCTGTTATTCGTTCAATTACTAAAACCGCCATTTTAAAATACGGCTATGAAGTGATTGGTTATGTTTTTGGATATCGCGGTCTTTATACAAATAATTATATCGAATTAACAGTTGATAAAGTTGAGAATATTTATAAAGAAGGCGGTACAATTTTATATAGTTCAAATAAAGATAATTTGTTTGATTATCTTGTTGAAGATGAACATGGCAATAAAGTGAAAAAAGATGTTTCAGATGTTGGGGTAGAAAATCTAAAAAAAGCAGGTGTTGATGTACTTGTTGTTTTAGGTGGTGATGGCACATTAACAAGTGCTAGAGATTTTTCTAGAAAAGGTGTGAAGGTCATTGGTGTTCCTAAAACAATGGATAATGATTTGTCAAGCACAGATTTAACTTATGGATTTATCAGTGCTTCAAGTGTAGGAACGGAGTTTATTGATCGTTTAAACACAACCGCAAAATCACATCATCGTGTCATTTGTTGCGAATTAATGGGTAGGGATGCTGGTTGGATTGCTTTGTATTCTGGCTTAGCAGGAAATGCTTCTTGTATTCTGATTCCTGAAATTCCTTTTACTATTGAGAATATTGTGAAACATGTTGCTTTACGTGATCAACAAGGTTATCCATATACTGTGGTTGCTGTAGCTGAAGGTGCTAAATATGCTGATGGGACAAAAGTCATTGGTAAGATCGTTGAAGATTCACCTGATCCTATTCGTTATTCTGGCCTTGCTGCAAAGGTTGCTGATGATCTTGAAAAAGCTATTCCAAATCATGAAGTACGTTCAGTGAATCCTGGACATATTATTCGTGGTGGAGATATTGCCCCTTATGATCGTATTTTATCTATTCGCTTTGGGGTTAAAGCTTGTGAATTGATTGATCAAGGACTTTTTGGAAATGTCGTTACATTACGTGGAGAAACCATGGGTTATACATCACTAGAAGAAGTGATTGGTGATGCAAAGATTGGTAAGCAAAAACGTGTTGATCCTCAAGGTGAATTAGTTCAAGCTGCAAAAGCGATGGGCGTTTGCTTTGGCGATGAATAGAGAAAAGTAATCATTTAAAATCATCCGTATATATGATTAGGAGGTAATCATAGATGGATGATTTTTTTATTACACAACAATGGATGGATTCTATTAAAATCCATATTTTAAAGAAAACAGCCTTTGATGGTCAACATGATTTAGATATGAAAGTGAATTTGAAATATGATATTCATTTAGAAATATCTGTACTTTATCTTACGTTTGATATTTCTATCTTTGACCATAGAGATATATTATTGTCGATGACACTGATAGAACAGGTTTTGTTTAAACAAAAACATGTCTTGAATGAAGAAAGGTTAGTTGAACTTGCTGTTAAAGAGAGTCAGAAAGATATGATGGATATTGTACGGTTTTATCTTAAACAGTGTGATATCTTATTAGAGGAGGAAGTGCTATAGTCACTTCTTTTTTTATCACTCTTTGCCTATGATGTCATATAGTAAAATATAAGGGGTGAATCAATGAAAGGTTATATTTTTGAAAGTGATCATCGTTTTACAGAAATGAAAAAGATCTTAAAAAGTCAAGGTCATTTCATTTATGATACTTTAGAAAAGGCAGAAGATTTAGACGTTATTGTTTTAGGACTCAAAGGTATTGATCGACATTTTTTTATGGTGAC
>CANPGX010000029.1 GCA_947573745.1 uncultured Erysipelotrichaceae bacterium
TGAAGGCAAGAGTATATAAAATATTGGACTTTTTAGATAAAATGTGTTTTTATTATGTGGGGAGTGATAATATGGATGGCATTTTAGTGATTGATAAACCAGTAGGATGTACTTCTTTTGATGTTGTAACACAAGTGAAGAAAGTTTATCATACTCAAAAAGTAGGTCATTGTGGAACATTGGATCCAGATGCCAGTGGTGTTTTGATCGTATGTATGAATCGAGCTACAAAAATATTACAGTTTTTACAGGCACAAAAGAAAGCTTATATCGCAACGTTGGCTTCTTTTTTAGGCGATTCTATGCAACGTCCGCCGATATATTCAGCGATTAAGGTTCATGGTAAAAAACTTTATGAGTATGCTAGAAATGAAGAAACTATCACGATAGAACCGCGTGCTATCTATATTGAAGATATCCAATTACTTTCTATAAAAGACCATCTTATTGAATTTGAAGTACACTGCTCAAAAGGCACTTATATTCGTTCACTATGTGTAGATATAGCCTCTCAATTGGGTTATCCTGGACATATGTGTGCTTTAAGACGGATTCAATCAGGTATGTTTACCATAGATCAAGCCCAATCTCTAGAAGATATTTTAAAAGGCCAAGGACGCCTGTTGAGTATAGAAGAGGCTTTAAAAGATGAAGCAGAGCTTGTTGTGGAAGATGAAAAAATAATTTATCATGGTAAAAAAATAAAATCTGATCTTGATCATCGTGTTCTCATTAAAAATAAGCAGGGAAAAGCATTGGCGATGTATGGTCCAGATGGACAAGGTTTTTTAAAGAGCATAAGGGGGTTATGGTCATGAAGCATCTTCATCTTGATCAATCAACATTTTTGAAGTTAGACCAACCATTGGCAGTAGCTATTGGTTATTTTGATGGATTGCATTTAGGACATATGAGTTTAGTTAAAGAAGCTGTTGATTATGCTAAGAAATATCATATTGAAAGTGCATTAATGACATTTTCTCCGAGCCCGGCAAAAGTATTAGGTATGGTTGAAGAAGAACGTTATATCACAGATTTATCAGATCGTATAGAAATTTTAGAAACTGTGGGTGTAGATTATATCATCGAAGTTGATTTTACTAAAGAAGTGGCTTCTATGAGTCCAGATGATTTTATCAAGCATTATCTGATTCAACAAAACGTTGCTTATGTTGTCTGTGGGTTTGATTTTACGTTTGGGCATCGTGGATTAGGGACAGGTGAAACTTTAAAACAGTATGATGATACATTTAAGGTATGTATTAAAGAGGCTATCGAGGCAAAAAATGAAAAGATTTCTTCTTCTCGTATTCGAAGGTTGTTAGAAGAGGGACAGATTGAAGAAGCTAACCTTTATTTAAATCGTCCTTATCGTATCAAAGGGTATGTTTTTGAGGGAAGAAAGATTGGAAGAAAAATTGGCTTTCCAACGGCAAATATCAATTATGGAAATTATTTATTGCCTAAAAGAGGAGTGTATGCCATTAAAGCTAGGATAGATCAAAAAGATTATATCGGTATGTGTAATATTGGTTATAATCCTACATTTACAGCTTTAGATCGATTATCTTTAGAAGTACATTTATTTGATTTTCATGAAGATATCTATCATCATGAAATGAAAGTTTATTTTTATCATTTTATTCGTGATGAAAGACCATTTGATTATCAAGAAGAACTGATGAATCAATTAAATCAAGATAAACAAGCTATTAAAGAATACTTTATAGGGAAAGATTAGTTTCTTTCCTTTTTGTTTATACTATAATGGGTGATGCATATATGAAAATACTTTTATTAGTCGCTAGTTTTTTATGGGGTAGTAATGTTTTAGTGATGAAGTTGATGTTACCTTATCTTTCGCGTTATTCGTTGATGAGTGTACGTGTTTTATGTTCTATGATCATCATGGGGTTGTTTTGCTTTTATCATCATCGTTGTTTTAAATTGACATGGAAGCAAGGTATCTTACTTATAGGCTTTTCTTTTTTGAATATTACTTTGAATTTTTTATGGACCTTTAAAGGATTAGAAATATCTAGTGGACAAACCAATGCCTTAATGAATGCGTTAGGACCCGCTTTGAGTATTGTCATGGGGATGATCGTGCTTCATCAGCAAGTTTCTTTAAAGAAATGGGCTGCTTTTTTAGTGACTATTTTAGGTTTTTTGGTTTCAATTCATTTTAAGATAGATCAATTGACAACAGGGCACTTATATTTATTTTTAGGGTTATGTTCTTATCAATTATCTTCTGTATTGATTCAACGCTGGCTATCTTTAGAAAGTGATATCGTGACTTTTTATCTTTTATTATTTGGCGGTGTATTTTTAGGAACGTGGACCTGGATCAAAGAAGGTATTTCTTTGACCCCATGGTTAGATTTGCCCATCTTTTTATGGATATTTTTTATAGGTGTTTCTATTTTAGGATTTAGCTTGATACAATGGTGCTTGGTGGAAGGAAATAGGCAATTAGGTGTTGTTTCAACAAGTTTTATTTTGGGACTTAATCCGTTGTTTACATTTATTTTATCGGGAATTTTTTTACATGAACCGATAGATGTTTATTATATCTTTGCTTTGGTTTTGATGATGATGGGACTTAGTTTATCATCAAGTGAGCGTCCATCGTAAAGTGGTAAAAAAAGGAGATTCTTTTTATTTTATTCAAGGGTAGATAATGATATAATGTTAAAATGAATGGAGTGATATACATGGATCAAGAACGCATTGATGAATTGAAAAAACGCTTAAATGAATATAATTATCAATATTATGTTTTAGATAATCCTAGCGTTAGTGATCAAGAATACGATCGCTTGATGCAAGAGCTCATCGCTATTGAAACGGCACATCCAGAGCTTTTGACGAGCGATTCTCCTAGTCAACGTGTTGGTGGAATGGTGCTTGATGCTTTTGAAAAGATAGAGCATCGTCAATCGATGCTGTCACTAGGCAATGCATTTAATGAAAGTGATTTACGAGCATTTGATCGCCGTGTTAAAGAAGGGGTAGGCCCTGTTGATTATGTTTGTGAACTCAAAATTGATGGATTAGCTGTTTCTTTGATGTATGAAGATGGACAGTTATTATATGGTGCAACACGTGGTGATGGGACCGTAGGGGAAGACATTACGCATAATGTAAAAACGATTAAGTCTATCCCGTTGTCTATTCAAGAAAGTCAACCTATGGAAGTACGGGGAGAAATTTTTATGCCAAAGTCGTCATTTGAACGTTTGAATGAACAACGACAAAAAGAAGGAGAAAGTCTTTTTGCGAATCCAAGAAATGCTGCTGCTGGAAGTATTCGACAATTAGATTCATCCATTGCAGCCAAACGTGCTTTAGATGCTTTTCTTTATATGGTACCAGAAGCTAGTCGTTTTCAATGTGATACACATGCAAAATCTTTAGATTATATCAAGCAACTTGGTTTTAAGGTCAATCCTCATATTCGTCTTTGTCACACTATAGAAGATGTGTTAGCTTATATTGAGGAATATACGAAGAAAAGAAATGAATTACCTTATGAAATTGACGGTATTGTCATCAAGGTTAATGATTTAGAGGCACAACAACAGTTAGGTTTTACAGCTAAAGTGCCTCGTTGGGCGATTGCTTATAAATTTCCTGCTGAACAAGTCATCACGCAACTTAAAGATATTATTTTTACCATTGGTCGTACTGGACAAATTACACCGAATGCGGTATTAGAACCTGTGCGTGTAGCAGGAAGTCTTGTTCAAAGAGCCACTTTACATAATGAAGATAATATTAAGGCAAAAGATATTCGTATTCATGATACGGTTGTGATTCGAAAAGCTGGAGACGTCATTCCAGAAGTGGTCCGAGTTGTGAAAGAAAGACGTACAGGGCAAGAAATTCCTTTTGAAATGATCAAAGTATGTCCGCATTGTCATGAGCCTTTAGTCCGTCAAGAAGGAGAAGCCGCTTATTATTGTGTCAATCCGAATTGTGATTTTAAGGTCATTGAAAAAATTATTCATTTTGCTAGTAGAGATGCTATGAATATTGATGGATTAGGAGAAAAAATCATTGAACAGTTTTATAATCTGGGATATGTTCAAGATATTGTGGATCTTTATCATATTAAATGGCATAAAAAAGAAATTATGGAATTAGAAGGTTTTGGTGAAAAATCAATGAATAATTTGATTGAAGCCATTGAAAGAAGTAAACAAAATTCTTTAGAGAAATTATTATTTGGTTTAGGTATTAAAGGTATTGGTGAAAAGCTGGCAGATCATTTAGCGAGACATTTTAAAACGATGGATGCCTTCCTTCATGCCAGATATAGTGAGCTGATTGCCTTAGATGATATTGGTGATGTCCTAGCACGTTCAGTCATTGAATATCAACAACAAGCAGAAAATATACAAATGATTGACGCACTTCGCTCATTAGGACTTAATATGACCTATCTTAAAGAAGTCGAAGATATTCAGCCTAATCCTTTCTATGATAAAACGGTTGTGATCACTGGAACGATGGAAAGGATGAATCGTAAAGAGATGACAACTTATTTACAATCATTAGGGGCTAAAGTCACCGGTTCGGTTTCTAAAAAAACGGATTATGTGGTTTATGGAGAAGAAGCCGGCAGTAAGTTAGATAAAGCAAGATCATTAGGCGTTATGACACTTTCAGAACAAGAATTTTTTGAGGAGGTGGAGAAATGAGAAAATGGATGTTAAGATGTTTATGTTTTTTCTTGATGTTTAGCTTGGTGGCTTGTCAAAGAGCCAAAGACGTTATTGATGACCAAGATGATCGTAACGAAGTTATTTCAACCAGTGCCTCAGGAGAAAATTATTATCCTATTTTGTCATCACCAGCAAAAAATCCTTCGCGAGAAACATTTTATACGTCTGTCTCTAATTTTGATTTTAAATCTATTGGAAGAGGTTTGCAGTTATATTGTCTCGATTATTTTTCTAAAGATGACTATTATTTACAAGAAGGACAATATCTCAATAACGATCGCTTAAGAGAAGTATTGCGACGAAATCCTGAATTATACCCTTATTCTATTCAGCCTGAAAGAGGGAGCGTGATAGAGGGATATGAAGACGCTATTATGGTCACCAGTGTCTTTGAACAGAATTTCTTACAACGTGATAATGGAGAATATACGATCAAAGGGGCTGCTTTTTCAATTGTGATCGATCCACAAGATGCTTTTGGAAAAGAAGTAGAGATGCAAGATGAAACAGTTTATGCTTTTGGGAAAGAGGCAGCACAAAAATTATATACTTATTTGAAGACTTTAGATCAGCTACAAGATGTTCCTATTTTAATTATGGTTTATCAATCAAGTACAGAAAAACAAATTTATGGTGGTCATTATATCGCTAAAGTCTATTGTCAAGATAGTTTTGGGGATTATCAAAGTGTTGATGATCGTTATGTGATCTTTACAAGTAGCGAAGCAGAAAATTATGATCCTACAACTTATACTGAATTTGTGCAATTTAAGCAACATTTAAAGGACTTTAGCCAATATGAAGCTTTAGGTGCTGTAGGTTATGTTCATTATCGTAATGGAAGCCTTGAATCGATGGTGATCCATGTGCGTTGCAATGTGAAGACCTATACGGAATTAGTCACTTTTTTAAATGTAATTGCCAGTGATTTAAATGATCGTTTTTCTAAAACTTTTGATATTCGTGTCAAGGTGGAAAGTCAGGATGATTTTGAAGCAGTCGTGATTAAACGTAGTCATGAAAAAGCAAGAATAGAATTATTTTATTAGGAGGATAAGATGGATAAGGAAACTTTATTAAAAAAATTAGGATTGAAAACGATGTTTCGTATTTCAGATGAAGAGATGCCTTTATTGATTCAAGAATATGATATTTTTATGAATCATGTTCAGGCATTAGAAAGTATCGATACAACAGGTGTAGAGCCAATGACCTTTCCCTATGATATTGAAACGACCTTTTTGAGGGAAGATGAACCAACCCATATGATATCAAGAGAAGAGGCACTTAAAAATGCCAAGGATGTGACACATCATCAAATTCGCGTACCAAAGGTGGTGGGATAAATGGCTTATTCAATAACACAATTACATGAATATTTTTGTACTGGAAAACTAGATATAAAACAATATTATCAAGATTTATTTGAAGAAATTGAGGTTCAACAGAAAAGACTGAATGCTTTTGTGACCATCACAAAAGAGGAAGCGATGAAAACATTAGAACATTTTACATTCAATCAAGAAAGCTATCTTTCAGGAATTCCAGCTGGATTTAAAGATAATTATAATACCAAAGGTATTTTAACGAGTGCTTCAAGCCGTATGCTAAGTGATTATTATCCGGTTTATAATGCCCATGTTGTTGATAAACTTTATGATGCGGGTGTTATTTTGGTTGGCAAGACAAGTATGGATGAACTAGCTATGGGTGGAACGAATAAATCAGCATTAACTGGACCTGTTTATAATCCTTGGGATACCCGTCGTATTGCGGGGGGCTCTTCTGGTGGAAGTGCAGCTTTAGTGGCCAGTGGCGTGATTCCTTTTGCTTTAGGCAGTGACACAGGAGATTCTATTCGTAAACCAGCCGGTTTTTGTGGCATTGTAGGATTTAAGCCTACTTGGGGAAGAATTTCCCGTTTTGGTGTGATTCCTTATGCTTCAAGTTTAGATCATGTCGGTGCTTTTACTCGTAATGTTGAAGATATGGCTATTGTGATGGAGACATTAGCCGGAAGAGATGATCGTGATATGACTTCAAGTTTGCGTCCTGTAGAGCCTTATTTCAAACAAGACGATCAAAGAAGAAATAACGGATCCTGTTGTTAAAGAAAATTTTGACATGGTTGTCCAAAAATTTAAAGATTTGGGAGCTGTGGTGGAAGAAGTCGATATGTCTTATGATTTATTGAAAGCGGCTTTACCAACCTATACGATCATATCGAATTCAGAGGCAACAAGTAATCATTCGTGCTTAGATGGAATTAAATATGGTTTAAGAGCTTCCGGAGAAAGTGTCGATGATGTGATGATCAATTCGCGAACAGAAGGTTTTGGTGATCATATTAAACGTCGTTTCATTTTAGGCAATCTAGCACTGGCTACTGAAAATCAAGAAAGAATGTTTAGACAGGCACAGCGTGTACGTCGCATGATCGTCGATGAAATGAATCGCATTTATCAAGACTATGATATTATCCTAACACCAAATGGTGGTGGCATTGCACCTTTTGTGCAAGAAGCTAAAGATGATGATCGTTTGTCGGATCAATATCTTATTTTAGAAAATCATCTTTGTTTAGGAAACTTTGCTGGTACACCAAGTTTATCTTTACCAACCGGTTTTAAAGATGGCATGCCAATTGCAGTGAATGTGATGGGACGTATTTTTGAAGAGCAGACAGTACTCAATGTGGCTTATGCATTACAAGAATCTTTAACATTTAAAAATCAATATTGTAGGGGGGACAAGGCATGAATTTTGAAGTCGTCATTGGATTAGAAGTTCATTGTGAACTTAAGACAAAATCAAAAATGTTTTCTCCTTCAAAAGTCACTTTTGGAGAAGATGTCAATACGATGGTCAATGAAATTGATTTAGGAATGACTGGGACATTACCTGTTCTTAATCGTTCAGGTGTGGAATACGCTATTCGTGTTTGCCATGCTTTACATATGGATATTGATGAATTAGTTCGTTTTGATCGTAAGAATTATTATTATTCAGATTTACCAAAAGGTTTCCAGATTACGCAGGATGCTCATCCTATTGGAAGAAATGGTTATATTGATGTAGAAGTAGACGGGAAAACCAGACATGTTGAAATTGAACGTCTGCATATGGAAGAAGATACAGCTAAGCAACTTCATTATGCTACTTTCTCATTAATTGATTACAATCGTGCTGGCATACCATTGATAGAGATTGTCACTAGACCAACGATTCGTAGTGGTAAAGAAGCAGCCGCTTATCTAGAAGAATTACGTTCTATCTTACTTTATACAGATGTCAGTGATGCCAAGATGGAAGAAGGATCGATGCGTTGTGATGTGAATATTTCTATTCGCCCATTTGGTAGTGATAAGTTTGGTATTCGTACAGAAATTAAAAATTTGAACTCTATCTCAAATGTTCAAAAAGCAATTGATTATGAAGCTAAACGTCAAGAACGCCTGTTGTTGTCGGGGAAAGAAGTTCTACAAGAAACACGCCGTTATGATGAAGGATTAAAAGAAACGGTCTTAATGAGAGCTAAAGGGGATGCTGTTGACTATAAGTATTATCCTGAACCTAATATTTTACCGATTCGTTTAGATCATCAATGGGTGGAATCTATTAAGGAACATTTACCTGAAATGCCTTCACAACGTGTGAAGAAATATATTGAAGTTTATGGCATTCAAGAAAAGGATGCGCATATTCTCGTGTCTAATAAAGAAATTTCTGATTTCTTTGAAGAGACGATTCAACTCACTCAAGCTTATCGTCTTGTTTGTAATTGGTTATTAGGAGATGTTAGTGCCTATTTAAACAAACAAAATCAAAGTTTAAGTGAAACACGTTTATCTCCTGAAAAATTAGCGAGATTAATTACTTGTGTGCAAGAAGAAATCATTTCTGGAAAACAAGCAAAAACGGTTTTTGAAGTCATGATGGAAGAAGATAAGACACCTGATCAAATTATTGAAGAAAAAGGTATGAAACAGATTTCTTCAAAAGATGATTTATTAAAGATGTTTTGTGATATTTTAGATGCTCATCCAGAATCTGTAAATGACTATGTTGCCGGAAAAGATCGAGCAGTGAAGTTTGTTGTGGGACAAGTCATGAAACAAACAAGGGGACAAGCAAATCCAAAACTCACCAATGAATTATTGATTGAAGAATTGAAGAGACGTTGCGCTTAATTATTTTAGTTGCATTGTCTTTGTAGAATTTGGTACAATGATTTAAAGAAGGTGAACATATGGAAGAAAAGAAAACTTCTACCGAAACAAAGAAAAAGACAAAGAAATCAAAGAAGAAACCATTTAAGTTTAAACCTGTTTATATAATTCTTATTGTGTTTGTAATATGTGTTTTAGCTTTTGCCTATTATTTGTTTAGTGCAACAAACAGTGATGGCCCGGTTTATGGTAACCGTTGTGCTTCCATGGTAGAATTGAAAGATGAAGTATTGACGCAGACAAAAGATGAATTTCAAAATAAAGATGAAATCAATACGATAAGTATTGAAAAAGCATGTCGTACAATCAACATAGAGATAGATTTTGTAGAAGGAACAACCACTGAAACAATTCAAGACTTATGTCATCAAGTGCTTTTGATGATTGATGAGAAAGCGGGTTATAGTAAGAATAATGAGAGTGATGCTTATTCTTATTTATTTACAACACATGATGATGTTCAACAATATCATGTTAACTTTACTTTAAGATGTGCAGGTAACGAGGATTTTCCTGCT
>CANPGX010000030.1 GCA_947573745.1 uncultured Erysipelotrichaceae bacterium
TAAAGAATCCCATCACTAATCCATTATTTTCAGAAGTAGAACTATCTGAAACAACACTTTGTTGGAGTGGAATATAAATCGCATTAAAGGCAAAGAAAATCACATTAATGATAATAAAAGGTATCATATCATTAAAACAAGCCACACCGGTCATAGTGAATGCACAACAAGCTAATACATAAACAAGAGAACGTTTAACATTGGTTTTATTAATCAACCACATACATATTGTAGCATTTGCAATTAAAGAAATAAACCCTACTAATGCCTTAAGTATCCCGTTGTAACTCGAAGTAAAACCAAATTGATCCTTAATAAAATAATTAAAGCATTGTTCATACGCTGTTGAAGATAAACTTGTACATAAAACTGAAACAAATAAAATCACTAACAAAGGTGTCATAAATGAACGTGCATCTAAAAAAGATTTAAATGGATTCGCATCCCGAATAAGTTGTGGTACAGAAACTTTTTCATGATAACGATCATCTTTAGCACTCAACATGATGAAGACACCAATAGAAATTAAAGAAATCACTTGAATATTAAACGTAAGACTCAAAGAAATTTCTCCTAATAAACCACCGATTAAATAACCAAATGCACCCACAACTGTTGTCATAGTCGCATAGATCGTTAAATTTGTATTTCTTTGGCGATCATCAGAATGATTCAAGATATAAACTAAATAATTGACGGTAATGCCCCCAATAAAAAATCCTGAACACATTCTTGCTAGAACAATACCCATTTCACTTGTTGCCTGACTAAATAAAAACTGTCCAATACCATATCCAATATGACAGATACCTAATGCATATTTCGTCCCTGTAAAACGACTGATTTTTCCCCAAAATGGCGAAAACAAAAAGTTAGTAAACGCCATACCTGCAAACGCTGTTCCAAAAGTTGAAGAAGCCAAATTTAAGTTCTTGATCAACGTTGGTGTAATAGGATGTGCAAAGTTTGCAGCTAAACAGTAAAGAAAGACATAAAAGAAAAACAAGGTCATTTCTTTACTCATAAATTTAAGCTTCACATTTTCTCCCCCTAAAAATATTGATACAAAAGAAGGTGTTTGATATGTTCAAACACCTCTTAAAAGCTACTTTTATTTTTCATATAAGAAGCAAGCTACCTGTCGGTTTTCACCCACATTCATTAACTTAGGCTTCTCTTTAGCACATCTTTCAGTAGCATTTGGACATCTCGTTCTAAAACGACATCCACTAGGTGGATTAATAGGGCTTGGAAGTTCTCCTTCAAGCACAATACGTTTTCTTTGCTTTGCCACATCTGGATCTGGAATAGGTACAGCAGAAAGCAAAGCTTTTGTATATGGATGAAGTGGATTATGATAAACATCATCACTAGGTCCTACTTCTACTAAATTCCCTAAATACATAACCCCAATACGATCTGAAATATGCTTAACCATACTTAAGTCATGAGCAATAAATAAATATGAAATATTCAACTCTTTTTGAATTTCTTCAAGTAAGTTGATAACCTGAGCCTGAATAGATACATCCAATGCTGAAATAGGTTCATCACAGACAATGAATTGTGGATTCAAAGCAAGTGCACGTGCAATACCGATTCTTTGACGTTGACCACCAGAGAATTCATGTGGATAACGACGAATATGGTCAGGTTTTAAACCAACGATTTCCAATAATTCACGAACACGTTTTTCTCTTTCTTCTTTAGTATCATAAATATTATGAATATCCATAGGCTCACGAATGATTTCACCTACGGTCATACGTGGATTTAAAGATGCATATGGATCTTGGAAAATCATTTGAACATCTCATTTGCATTTTTTTACGATAGTCCTTAAGAGCTGCCCCTTTTAATTTGGTAATATCTTGACCATCATAATGGATGCTTCCTGCTGTTGGTTGATACAATTTAACAATTGTACGACCTAAAGTAGATTTACCACAACCAGATTCTCCAACTAAACCAAATGTTTCTCCTTCATAAACATCAAATGTTACACCATCAACAGCTTTAACGATTTGTTTTTTAGCAAACAAACCTTTTGTTACATCAAATTGTGTTTTTAAATCTTTCACTTCAAGAATTTTTTTAGTCATTTGACGCACCTCCTTCTGGCATACTATTTAACCAGCAAGAACATTGATGTGTTTCACTGAATGATTTTTCTTCAGGCATTTGTAATTTACAAATTCTCATAGCATGTTCACAACGATCAACAAATGGACAACCTTTAGGTGGATTTAATAAATCAGGTGGTGTTCCTGGAATAGGTTTAAGATCTTTCTTTTCCTCTTCTGGATTGTGAACACAACTTAATAACCCAATCGTATATGGATGTTTAGGTTCATAGAAAATTTCTCTATCTGTTCCTGTTTCAACGATCTTACCACCATACATGATCGCAATACGGTCACAAATACTTGCCACAACACCCAAGTCATGTGTAATCATAATGATAGATGAATCAATTTCATCTTTCAAATTACTAATAAGCTCTAACACCTGTGCCTGAATCGTTACATCCAATGCCGTTGTAGGTTCATCAGCAATAATGACCTGTGGATTACAAGCTAATGCCATAGCAATAATGATACGTTGACGCATCCCACCAGAGAACTCAAAAGGATATTGATTAATACGTTTTTCTGGTGAAGGAATCCCTACCTTTTCCATTAATTCAATAGCACGTTGTTTAGCTTCTTTTTTAGATAAATTTGTATGATTTAAAATAGGTTCCATCAATTGTGTTCCTATTTTTAATACTGGATTCAAGAAAGTCATTGGATCTTGGAAGATCATCGCCATACTATTACCACGAATAGATTCCATCTTCTTTTCATAATCTCTATGACTCTTAAAAGCAAGCGGAGAAATATTTTCTCCATTTAAATAAATTTCCCCTTCAGCAACACGACCATTGGCTGAAAGTAGTCCCATCACAGAGAACATTGTTTGACTCTTACCAGAACCAGATTCTCCAACAATACCTAAAACTTCTTTTTTCTCTAATCTAAACGATGCTCCACGGACAGCCTGAACATCACCTTGTTCTGTATAAAACTTCGTATGAAGATTTTTTACGTCTAAAACACTCATGATTTTCCCTCCCTATTTCTTCTTAGGGTCTAATGCATTACCTAGACCATCACCAATAAAGTTAAGTGATAACATCGTTAAACAAATTGCTGCAATAGGCCAAATCACTTCAATAGGATAAGATTGAATCAAAGCTCTCGCATCATTAGCTAATGTACCCCAACTTGCAGCCGGTCTAGAAATACCAATACCAATGAAACTTAAGAAAGCTTCTGTATAAATAGCACTTGGTACCATCATAGTCACAGAAACAATGATTGGCCCCATACTATTGATAATTAAATGTTTGAATAAGATGCGAGCATTACTTGCACCGATAACTGTTGCAGCTAAACAGAATTCTTGTTCTTTTAAGGTCATGACCTGAGCACGGACCTGACGTGCCATACCCATCCAAGAGGCAATACAGATACCAATCAAAATAGATTGAATATTAGCCCCTAATTTAACCATGATCAAGATAGTATAAAGTGTATCAGGAACTGAATACATAACGTCTACGATACGCATCATAACCATATCCACTTTTCCGCCACAGAAACCAGCAATACCACCATACACCATACCAACACATAAGTTGATAAATGCAGCAGCAACACCAACAGATAATGAAATACGTGCTCCATAAGCAATACGAACCATGATATCTCGACCAAACTTATCTGTACCAAAAGGATGTGCTAAACTAGGTAGCGCATGTGGAATGGATGGATCTTGAGACTCATAAGTATATGGAGAAACCATCGGTACAATAATCGCAAAGATAATCACAAGAATTAAGAAAATTAATCCTGCTAATGCTAGTTTATTGTCCTTAAAACGACTCCAAACATCTGCTAAATATGTTTTTGATTCAAACGTAATACGTTCAGCATTCTTTTCAGATTCAGGAATTTTCTCAAATAAATCTGGTGTTAATTCTAATTTTTCATCCATCTTTATTTCCCCCTATTTTCCTAATTTAATTCTTGGATCAACTAACGCACTCACTAAGTCCGTAATGATATTTAATGTAATGATCAAGAAGCCCAAGAAAATGGTACATCCCATAATCATTGAATAATCACGACCATTGATACTCTTAACAAATTCTGATCCAATACCTGGAACAGAGAATAATGTTTCGACAACGAAACTTCCTGAGAATAAGAAAGCTAGCATAGGTCCAGCATAAGTAACCACTGGAAGCAAGGCATTTCTTAAACCATGTTTAACGATAACAGAGATACTAGAAGATCCTTTTGATTTTGCTAATACCATATAATCTTGCTTCATAACTTCGCCCATACTAGAACGTGTTAATTTAGCAATCATTGAAATTGGATATAATGCAATAGCCGTAGCTGGCATAATATAATGTTTTGGTGTTTGTAAACCAACAATTGGTAACCATCTTAACCATACTCCAAAAAGCATCAACAACAACAATGCCAATAAGAAACTTGGAACAGAAACCCCTAAGGTTGTAAAGAATGTAATAAAATAACTCACCCACTTTTTCTTGCTGAGTGCCGATATCGTTCCTAAAGTAATTCCTACAACAATCGCAATACAGAAAGCGACCATTCCTAATCTCATAGTGACAGGCGCACATTTAAAAATAATGTCACCTACATTTTTCTTTCTTGCAATTGAAATACCCAAATCCCCTTGAAGTAATCCTTTTAAATAAAGTACATATTGTTCCCCAACAGGTTTATCCAAATGATACTTTTCATTTAATTGTGCTAATTGTTGTGGAGACAACTTCTTATCACCGTTGAACGGATTCCCTGGAATAGATTTCATTAGAAAGAAAGTTATCGTTGCTAAAATAAATAGCGTTAATGCCCCAAATAGAGCACGTTTAACTGTATACTTAAACATTTTATCCTCCCCTATCTCTTTCTATGTTATTTATAAAGCCAACTAGAAGCTTTCTAGTTAAACTTATATACTAGAATACAATAATTATGAGAAAAAGGCAAGATAAAATTAAATAAAAAAATATCTTTTTTTCTTTTATTTAGGAATTAACTTAACTAAAAGATTTTTCATTTATTTTAGTATAAATTTTTCCAAAATTACCTCTATACTTTATACACATTATTTTTCTTTTGATCATATCATCCCATAGATGAACATATCCAAAAGACGATATTTATCCCCAAACAAAAAGAAAACCAACCTAAAGTTGATTCTCTTCAATTATTGAATATCTCTTAAAACAGATTCTATTGAAAGCCTTGATAGCTGCCATGCATAAAATAACAATACAACAAGTAGAATAGACAACAAATAGAAAATAGGTATCACCAAAACAAGCCAAGAGCCCATAAACCACCATTGACACAAAAGCAAAACCACTTCACTCACACTCAATACGCCCAAGGACATCCAAACATACTCATAACCAAAAATCTTTAACAATTCCATGGTCGTCACACCATTCATTTTCAAAATACTCATCTCTTTTTTTCTTTTAGAAAATAAATGGATATTTAATACCGATAAAATGATCCATCCACTGATATACAATGCAACAGATACCTTTTTTTGAAGATTCAGATAACTTTCTATCATAGCATCTATCGCTTCAATATGAATAAAACTATCGTTTACACCCAGTCCCTGACTTTCCATTTTTGCTTTATAGGCTTTAAGTTGGTCATAATCATCAAACAAGGCTGTATAACCAATATAAGTTTCATCCTGACTAACTAAGTGATATAAATCCATCATATCTTGATAATACATATAAATAAAAGCTTTATCTTTATAATTATAAAAATTGGCAACACCACTTTTTAAAATACCCCCTACTGGCAAAAAAGAAGATACTTCCTGATAGACAGGCATATCATTTTCCATCGTCCAAACTAATAAGGAAACATACATCTTCGCATTTAATTCTCGATACTGATCGCCTAAATAACGAATCGCTTCCTGACTGACATAAATTCCTTGATTTGATATTTGCACATCAATACGATCACTTAAATCATTTTCATCAAAATATGGGATCACATAAATCTCTTCATCCACATTTAATTTCATCTTTATAAAGGGATACTCATTCTCTTTTAAATCTTTCCATTCTTTTACCATGAAAATATCTTTTATATGTGTCAAATCTTTATTTTCCGTAATAAAAAGTTGTTTATCAAATTGTTGATACAATAAAACTTTATTCTTTTCAATCTGATTTTCAAAATAAAGATTCACGAAACCACTCAGAATCAACACCAAACTGGCTACCAACATCATTAAAATATAATTCCAACGATATTTTGGTAAATAATTTCTAGCATAATGCTTAAAAAAGTGAGGATGAATAGATGAAGATAAACTATGATAAGGGGTGATCTTACGATCCTCATCTTTTTCTAACATCAGTTTTTTATCTTTAATTTCATAGATTCGATGGGCATATTGGACTGCCATATCACTATGACTAGCGACAATAAGGGTCCTTCCTTCATCAGCAAGTTGCTTCAAGATTTCAAAAACAATACGTTCATTTTCACTATCCAATGAAGCCGTCGGTTCATCTAAAATAAGAATTTCCGGATCCTTAACCAGGGCACAGGCAATCGCCAAACGTTGACGTTGCCCAAGTGAAAGTGTCATAACATCCTGCTCCAACGGAACATCCAGATCCACTTTCGCTAAAATATCCCTTATTTCCTGTTTAGTTAATGCTTGATGAACCAATAAAGCATAATGCTCTAAGTTCTCTTCAACATTCAAATGTGCAATAATTTCACTTTCCTGTAAGACGAATCCTATTTTTTCTCTCCTGATTTGATCAATTTCACTTTTTTTCAGATTTTGTATGCTTTTTCCATCATACAAGACATCAACATCCGTATCAATTAATCCAATACGATATAATAAAGAACTTTTTCCTTTCCCACTGACACCACGAATCAAAGAAATTTCCCCTGATCTAAAGAAGCAGGACGTCTTTTCTAAAAGCTTATCTCGATACCCAATGTTAATATTTTTTAACTCAATCATATCTTCTTACCTTTGTTATCAACCATGGTAGCACATATTCTATCAACCATGAAAAGACAAATAGGCTTACAATGATGCTTATCTTCGGTTTGACTAGAGCTATCATCATTCTCTCTACGATCATTCTTAAAACAAAGAAGACTATCGTCGATATGACAAACATATTCCCTACATAGTCTAACCATTGAATAGATGAAAACTGTTGTCTCTCTTTCCTTGTGAATCCCTGTAACTTCATGAATGTCTCTCTATCCTTTTCATCTTTCCTATCGATGAATTTGATATATATGTGAAAGGCTAGAAAAATTAAACTGATCGCTATACCACATACTTCAAACATCTGTCTGTTTGATCTTGTCAAACTGATGACATTCTGTATATTCATATAATCATTATCTACTCCATATCCCATATCTTTGATCTTCTCGATCACTTCATTCACTTTGCTGGTATCTTCTATTTCTATGGTATAAGCTTGTGGTGTCCATTTCGTTTGTTCTGATACTTGATCTTCTTTTGTAATCTCATAATCTTCTACATTGATATCATAGTAATGCGTATAATTTCCATCCCTATATAATGAACAGCTTACACGGTAATCAGGATATTGACTTTGTACCTGTTCCACCATATTCCAGAAGTAACCTTCACTCATATATAGATGACTTGCTGATGCAGAATCTTCACATCCTATCGTTCTTCCATCTATGACACCTCTTATTGGAACCTCAATATGTTGGTATTCACATGTAACATAATTGATAGGTATATTCACTTCTTTACCATTCACTTCTACTGGAAGGGTTGAAATGTTCGTTGAACTATAAACTGGTATTGGCATATCAAATTCAACCCATGGTTCTTTGACTTCTTTGTCCCCGTACAACATATCATATAAATAATCAGAAATATAGACACCTTCATCCCCATAGATTTCTTTCATCTTGGTTTCATAGTTCTTATCATCATCATATAAATGGAAGTCTATCTGAGCATCAAAAAGTGTTGAACGATAAGTTTCAACTTTTCCTTGATAGGCCTTAAAACAAGTTGGTGATATTTGATCAAAACTTATTCCTTTTTCGTCACTTAAAAAAGATGCTTGATAATCATCTAAAAAGATATCAAAACGTTCCTTGATCTGGCTTACTCCTTCTATAGAAGCTAGCTTCTCATAATCTTCTTTCTCCATACACTCTTCTTTGGCATAGAATGAATATCCTCTAGTTTCATGGATGATCTTATAGACAATAATTTCATTATTGACCATTTTATTGAGTTCTTCTCGTGCATTATCTATCATAAAATTATTGATGGAAAATGCAAAAACTGTAAATCCTAAAGTCATCGATAAAAAGATCTGTATCAACTTGGTATACTTCGTTCGATTCTTTTTGATCTTCTTGGTATATTTTGAAAAGAAATTTGTCTTCTTGATATAGGTTGTATTTCCTTCCTTTATGTCTCTATCTTGAAGGATAGTCTTCTTGAGTTGGTGATCTTCTATAGTATAGATCACATCTCCTTGATCCATCAATCGATGATCATGGGTTGAAGCTATCACGATATGTCCTTCATGGGCATATTCTTTTATACAGTGGATCACTTCTTCTTGATGTTCCTTATCTAATGAAGCTGTTGGTTCATCCAACAATAAGATATCTGGATGTTTGATGAGTGAAAGATACAAGGCTACCCTTGTCTTCTCTCCGCCAGATAACTGTTTTGGATAATGATCTAACAGTTGATCGATATGTAGGGTTTTTAATAAGGTTTGATCCTCTTCTTGGATCGTATAAGTATCCTTGATAAAATCAATATGATCTCTTATCGTCAGTCTTTCTATAAAAGCAGGGATCTGTTTAACGATAGAGACATGTTGAAAGATAAAATCATCACTTTGATCGATCACTTGATCACGATAATGATAAGAACCATTTTCCAGGTTGATCAAAGCATTTAAAAATGTAGACTTGCCTGTACCACTTTTACCAACGATCAAGGTCAATGACCCTGGTTTAGCTTCAAATGAAGCATCCTTAAAAACAATATGTTGATGAAATTGAACGGAAAGATGATTGATTTTTAGCATA
>CANPGX010000031.1 GCA_947573745.1 uncultured Erysipelotrichaceae bacterium
AGTCTATCGTTTCTCCATTTCTTGGTCAAGACTTATTCCAGAGGGCACAGGTGCTATCAATCCTAAAGGGGTTGAGTTTTACAATCATTTGATTGATGAATGTTTAAAATACAACATTATCCCTTTAGTCACGATGTTCCATTTTGATTTACCTGCTGCACTTGAAGCTAAAGGCGGTTGGTCAAGAAGAGAATCTGTTGATGAATTTGTTTATTTTGCCAAAGTGATGTATGAAAATTTTGGTGATCGTGTTAAATATTGGCTAACCATTAATGAACAAAATGTCCTCACAATGATGGGAGAAGTGATTGGTACTGCTAATCGTGAAAATGACCCTAACCCTAAAAAAACAGCTTACCAACAAAATCACCATATGCTTTTAGCACAAGCAAAAGCCATGGCGCTTTGTCACGAAATGATTCCTGATGCTAAAATCGGCCCTGCACCCAATATCGCTTTAGCTTACCCTGCAAGTTGTAAACCAAAAGATATCTTAGCTGCTCAGAACCTAAATGCCATCCGTAACTGGCTCTATCTTGATATGGCGGTCTATGGAAAATACAACAATATCGTTTGGTCTTATTTAGAATCATTAGACGCTACGCCAGATATTCAACCTGGTGATATAGAAATCTTAGCAAGTGGCCATCCTGATTTCATTGGCTTTAACTATTATTCAACACAGACATGTCAATGGTCTGATGGTGCTAAACAGACACAAGGGCAAGTTGATCAACAATCTGCTCGTGGAGAAGCAGGGGTTTATGAAGGTTTCAAGAATCCTCATCTTTTAACGACAGAGTTTGGTTGGGAAATTGATCCAGATGGCTTTAGAGCAACAATTCGCGAAATTTACTCACGCTATCGTTTACCTTTGATCGTTACAGAAAATGGTTTAGGCGCTTATGATCAATTAACTGAGGATGGAAAGATTCATGACCCATATCGTATTGAATACTTAAGAAAACATATCGAACAGCTTCGTTTAGCCATCAGTGATGGGGTCGACATGATGGGTTATTGTCCATGGTCTGCCATTGATCTTGTTTCAACGCATGAAGGTGTCGTTAAACGTTATGGTTTTATCTATGTAAACCGTGATGAATTTGATCTTAAAGATTTAGCGCGTTATAGAAAAGATTCTTTTTATTGGTACAAAAAAGTCATTGCCAGCAATGGAGAGGATTTGACTGATTAAATTAGGCCTATGAGGTTTGACTCATAGGTCTTTTTTAGTTTCTATTTTATGAAAATTTTCTTCTTTTTCCTTATTTCGTGGTATGATAAGATAAATATAAAAAAGGAGTGCTATTATGACCTATAAACTGATTGCTTTAGACTTAGATGGAACTTTAAACAATGATCAAAAAGTCATCACACCCAAAACAAGAGAAGCTCTAATCAAGGCCCAACAACAAGGTGCCATCGTCGTTTTAGCTTCTGGGTGGCCTAAGGCTGGTGTTTTTTGGGAAAATCAAGCACATTATCTTTTGTAATGACATAAGTTTCCGATACAAGATCACTTGATCTTGAGCAATACCATGGAGTTTTATTATCTTACAACGGAGGTAAAGTCATCGATGTCACGACTCAGGAAGTTTTGTTAGAAAAAGCTATCCCTTGCTCTTTAGCAAAAAAACTCTTGCGTCATTTAGAAGCTTTTGATGTCACACCTATTGTTGATAATGGGGAATTCATTTATACCAATGACCCACAAGGATTTAACATTTCATATGAATCAGAAGGTAATCATTTACCTTTAAAGATTGTTGAAAATATTGCAGATGCAATTGATTTTAATCCTGTAAAGATTTTAATCGCTTCACCACATGAGAAACTTGTCCCTGCATCACAAAACATTATCGAACCTTTCAAACAAGATCTGTCGTTTATCTTTTCTGCTCCCTTCTACTTAGAAGCTACTATGAAGGGGATTGATAAAGCCAAATCACTTGCTCTCATTTGTAAAAAATTAAATATTTTACCTCAGGAAGTTATGGCCTTTGGTGACGCACAAAATGATAAAAGTATGTTAGAGTTTGCGGGCCTAGGTGTAGCTATGGCCAATGCAACTGATGAATTAAAAGCTATTGCTGATGAAATTACATTATCTAATAATGAGGATGGTATTGCTCATACTTTAGCTAAATACTTTAAGGAGATCGCATTATGATTAAATTAATTGTTACCGATATGGATGGCACTTTTCTCAATTCCAAGAACGATTACAACCGCAAACGTTTTCTCTCTTTATACCAACAGATGAAAAATAAAGGGATCCGTTTTGCTATTGCAAGTGGCAATCAATATTATCAATTAAAATCTTTTTTTGAAGATATTCAAGATGAATTAACCTATGTCGCTGAAAATGGTGCTTGGATCATTGATCGTGGTCGAGAAATTTATAGCGCTAGTCTTCCCAAAGACCATGTTAAACTTGTTTTAAAATATCTAGAACATTTCACAGATATTCAATTAGTCGTTTGTGGTAAAAAAAATGCCTATATTTTAAAAGGAAATCCTAAATTTTATGATGAAACTCACATTTATTATCCTCGCCTTGTTGAAGTCGATAGTTTTGATGGTATTGAACGAAAGGATCATATCCTTAAACTCAATTTCTTTTGTCCCCCTAAAAAGACGAAAACTTATTGTCAATTGATTCAAGAAAATGTTGGTAATATGGTCACGGCTATTAGCAGTGGTCACGGATGTGTTGATTTAATTATTCCTGGATTCCATAAAGGGCATGCTTTAAATTACTTATGTTATTTTTTTCATATTTCATTAGATGAATGTCTATGTTTTGGTGATGGTGGTAATGATATAGAGATGCTAAAATTAGCTAAATATAGTTACGCTATGGAAAATGCTTCTTCAAATGTAAAAAAAGCAGCCAAATATATAGCTGGTCATCATGATCATGATGCTGTCAATGACGTTATCGAATATTATTTAAATCAAGGAGAATAAAATATGGCAACTATAAACATGAATTTTTTATCTAAATGTTTAGGTAGACAAACAAATGTCACTGTTATCTTACCCACTAAAACATTTAACGAATTAAAAGATGATCTTGATTATAAATGCGGTATGACATATCAAACCTTATGGTTACTACATGGTTTTTCAGGAGATCAAGAAGATTATATTAAGTTCAGTAATATTGTACGCTATGCAGAAGATAACAAACTCGCCGTTATCATGCCAGCTGCCTATAATGCTGGTTATACAGACGATCCTCATGGTGCTAAATATATGAGTTTTATTACTGACGAACTGATGTCACTTTGTCAAGCCTATTTCCCATTATCACTTAAACGAGAAGATAACTTTATTGGTGGTTTATCCATGGGTGGTGCTGGAACGATGAAAATAGCTTGTGCTTATCCTGAAAAGTTTGGCTACGCTTTATGTATGTCTGGCGCTTGTTCCGATCTTCATCAAGATGAACCCTCAAAAAATTGGTTTGGCACAGATCCTAAAACCTATCAGGGAAAAATTCCTGGAAATAGCCGACAAGATCAAAGAACAATCAATGATGCTTTCTTCATGGCACAAAAAAATATTCAACAAGGAAAAGTATTACCTCATTTTTATATCACAACAGGTAATCAAGACTTCGCTCTAGAGAAATGCAAAAAAGCAGCTACATATTTACACAGTTTAGGTTGCAAAGTCGATTATGAGGAAGTAGATGGATACGGTCATGAATGGGACTTTTGGGATTTATCTTTAAGAAAAGCAATTTCTCAATGGTTTCCACTTAAAAGAAAACCTATTTTTCCTAACTATTTAGAAGAACAAGATACTGTAACTAAATTAAGTTTGATAGCAAAAAACAACGGTCTTCTACCACCTACTTATGACTTCAGACAAAGTTATGATAAACAAGGTTATCCTATTTGGCGATGTCGATGTCAAATAGAAGGATATGATTCTTCTTATGAATCCTATGCCCCTTCTAAAGAAGAAGCTAAAAAAGAAGTGGCTGATAAAATGCTAAAAGACCTTTTAAAAAATGATAAAAGCATAGATTGAATTTAAAGTGGTTTTGACCACTTTTTTCTTTATCGTGTTTCACCTTTTATATTTTCTTAGCATACATTATATTGGTGTCATCTATGGAAAAAAAACTCGCTTTAAAAGTTTCTATAACTACAATCTTGCTTAATATTTTTCTTACTATCCTTAAAGCACTTCTTGGCTTCTATGGACATTCTTATGCTCTTATTATGGATGCAGTTCATTCTTTAAGTGATGTATTATCCACTTTTATTGTCATCATAGGTGTTGTTCTTTCACATCGCCATAGCGATAAAAATCATCCTTATGGACATGAAAGATTAGAATGTGTTGCCTCTTTAATTCTTGCTTTGTTGCTTTTATGGGCTGGTCTCTATATGGGATTTTCAGGACTTCAAAAGCTTTATATGCGTATTCCCTCAAATCCTACTAGTATCGCTCTAATAGGAGCAATCTTATCTATTATTGTTAAAGAATGGATGTTTCTATACACGAAAAAAATAGCGCTAAAAATTCATTCGTCCTCATTGATGGCAGATGCTTACCATCACCATAGCGATGGATTATCTTCAATTGGAAGCTTTCTAGGTATTATAGGAAGTCTATTAGGATTTCCATTTTTAGATCATGTTGCCACACTATTTATTTGCCTTATTATTATTAAGCTTTCTTTTGAAATTTTATATGATGCCCTTCAAAGATTAGTCGACCATGCCTCTAGTGAAGCTATCGAATCAAAAATCATTAAACTTGTCTTATCGGATCAAGACGTCATAAGTCTGGATTCTCTTAAAACACGTTTATTTGGTTCTAAAATATATGTCGACCTTGAAATTGGATGTCTAGAAACACTCAGTCTAAAAGAAGCACACACAATTGCTCATCGTATACATGATCAACTAGAACAAGAAATACCATTAATCAAGCATTGTATGATTCATGTCAATCCTAAAAAATAGTTTTCACTGATATAATCTTTTAAAATTTGTTTCTGTATTGATTTACGCATATAAAAATGCACCATCATCATTTGTTTTCAAATCATGAGGTGCATTTTAAATTGATTTATTTTGTATGATCTAACACTTTTGGTGTTGAAGTAGATCCTAGACCGATACGATCAATTCCCATATCAATTAATTCAAAGAAATGCTCTTGTGTTCTCACGCCACCAGATCCTTTCACTTGAATTTTTCCTTCACTGGCATCCATCATGACACGAATGATTTCCACTGTAGCACCATGATTTTCTCCACCGGTATAAAAACCTGTTGATGTTTTGACAAAATCTGCTCCTGCTTTTGCACAAGCAACAGTTGCTTTAGCCACTTCTTCTTCTGTAAGTGCATCTGTCTCTAAAATAACTTTTAAGCCAGTTTGATAACGATGTGTACACAAAGCGACTTGACGAACTTCTTCTTCAACCAAATCAAACTTTCCATCACGAATCCAACCATAATTTGCGACCATATCTACTTCTACAACACCTTGTTCACAAATATTTCTTGCTTGTTCTACTTTGGATTGTGTTGTTGATTTCCCAAAAGGAAAATCCATAACTGCACAAACTTTTGTCGTTGTTCCCTGACACATTTCTTTTGCTAGAGCAATATCTCCAGGATTAACACAAACACTATAACATTCATGATCAATACCACATTGAATTTCTTTTCTTAGTTCCTCTTCACTGAATTGTGGTTTCAATACTGCATGATCAATATACGAAGCTAATTCTTTACGTGACATTCCTTCTTTAATGGTTTCATTTTTATATTCCTCTCTTTCCCTAGATTTATTATACTAAATATTTGCTACGAAATCTATTTTTTATCTTTGTTGTTTTATGATAAGATAACCTCAAAGTAAAACTATGAAATATTAGAAAAAAATCAAAAAGAATTTATAGATACAATAGGTAAAATTTATCATCCATATATTGGTTGGTGTTAATACTATTTATACTCTATTTGGGGGTTATGAAAAACAGAAAAGTCTTCTTAAACATCGTGTTAATGGTTTTGATATCGAAGAAAATATCAGTGCTCAACTGATTCTTACCAAGACACTTCAACAACAGCTAGATAAACTTTCGTCCAAAACAGACGCTTATGCCTACTTACATCATAATGATGCCAATTTGATTGGTGCTTTATATCGTTATTTGCGTACATAAAAAAATGTTTCTTGTATGAGAAACATTTTTTATTTTCTTTTTAAGTGAGTATAATTGATCAATTCTATTTGCTGTGCTTTTATTTTTTCTTTAATATCTTGGCTCGTAAAATATACCACTTCTTCACTTCTAGGCAAATGATAACTTGATATACAATAAATGGTTTGATCAACAAATCCAGGATGACACATCCATTCTATAATTTCTTCTTCTCGCTGAAATATATCACTATCAATTTCATTTTTATTAAACATTTTATCCATGACCTTAGCAAATTCAAAGCGGTCATCTTTAGGTTCTCTTAGCCTTACTGGAACATCATATTCATGTGCCAATCTCATGAGCACAGGAAAGTAATCTTCTTCCAAAGCAATATGGTGATGTGAATCTAAATGTGTTGGATGCTTACCTGCAAGATCAATAAAACGTTCAATTTGACACTTCCATTCCTCATAGACCTCATCTAAATCATATTGTGGATGCCCGTGATACTTATAGAAGTTCCCTTCTTCATTCACAAAGCTCTTTCCATCTGTCAAAGGGTGTCCCACACTCAAATTTAAATGAACACCAAGTGCTAAATCTGGATATTTTTTAGCTTCTTCTAATGAAAATACAATATCTGGCATATTCATCATACATGTTGTAGATGTCACGACACCCTCTCTATACGTTTTTAAAATTCCCAAACTTACAGCTTCACTGATACCAAAATCATCTGCATTAATGATCAGTTTTTTTACCACTTTTATCACCTCTATTATATTGTAACATATTTATATCTGTGTAATAAGCGATTTTCATAATCATAAAAAAACTAGAGACCATGCTCTAGTTTTTAATCTTTATTCAGTTTTATTTTATTCAGCTACTTCTTCTGCCATTCTCTTTACTTCAGCATTTTCATATGCTTTCCAGAATGGGTAGAAGATAACTAAACCTAATGCGAACCATACGAATGGTAAGATACCACCGATAATAGATCCACCTGATCCTAAATAACCAATTAATGGTGAAGGTGAAGCCCAAGGTAAGCTGATATATTGAGGTACAACGATACCTAAGTCATAAATCAAGTAAGCTAATGCACCAGTTAATGTATGTGTAATAATGAATGGGTTTAATACAACTGGTAAACCGAACATGATTGGTTCAATAATACAGAAGATTGCTGGTGGTAAAGCTGTCCAAGCCAATGGTCTTAAGTAGCTTAATTTCTTAGATGTGAACATATAGAATAAGATTGGCCAGAATGAACAGCACCATTGATGAGTACGTCCAATGTTCAAAGCATAAACGTGTGGTAAGTCTGCACGAGTAACAGTTTGTCCAGCTTGTACTAATTTAGCTCCAGCATCGATATTTTCTTGGTTCCATACAGCAGTGAATGTACCCATTACGGCACCAGTTAAGTTATCACCATGGATACCTAATGACCAGAATACTGTAATTAAGAATTGAACAAGTGTATAAACGAAGATATTATCAGCACCATTTAATACTGGTAATAATAAGTCTGTAACTGCTTGTCCTAAGTTGAAACCTAAAACTGTTCTTAATCCCCAGCAAATCAAAGCTACGATGAAGTAAGGAATAACTGCTGAGAAAGAGTTAGCGATTGCTGGTGGTACAGAATCTGGTAATCTGATTTCAATATGATATTGTCTACAAAGTTTTAATGTATAACTTGAAACAATAGCGGCAACAATAGCTACGATGATACCAGCACCACCCCAGAAACTAGTGTCGATTGTTGCTTCAGCATTTGTTAATAAGATAAATGCGAAGAATGAACCTATAGCTCCTGTAGTTTTGTCGATACCTAAAGTATAACTCATTTCAGCACCCATACCGATAGCCATGTAGATACCAATGATTGACATTGATAAACTGTTAAGCAAACCGATTTGTCCTGCATATGGAGTTAAGAAAGGTAATAATGCTTTTGCTGTTAAGTTACCATCAGTAACGAAAAGCATCATTACTAAGAATAAAGCACCTACTAATGTAACACCAGTAGTAGCAACCATCCCGTTTTGAATCCCTTTTACAACTGGATAGTTAGCGAAAGTTGTTGCTGGACCAGCCATTTTTTCAATGACACCTAAGAATTTGTCCATAACTGTTTTCTTTTCAGTTGACATATTTTTTCTCCCTTCTTTAATAATGTCAATGTGGCTACGCCACGAAAGAGAAATCGTTTATGATGTGTAAACGTTTTCTTGCCCTTATAATATCAAAATTTATAGCCATTTTTTGTTTGATTCAATTTCTGAATCAATTTTTTTTAATATAAATTACTTTCTTCTTTTTATTTTTAGGGTTATAATTAAAAATATGTTAGTATATTAGGCATTTTTTGTTTTAAGGAGGTTACATCATGCAGCCATTGTCACAACAGCTTGTTCTTTATATCAATCGTTGCTCCCGTCATTCAACCTACTACCAAGTTGCCCGTTATGTTCTAGAGCATATTGAAGAAGTTTCTCATATGAACTCCCATGAGCTTGCCCAAGCTAGCTTTGTATCTCAATCTACTGTATCACGTTTTGTACTGTCATTGGGGTTTCCTAGTTATCCTGCTTTTATTGAAGCATGTAAAGAATACCTTTCTCTTTTTGCTTTAAGTGATCTGCCTGAATACCATGAAGGCAAAACATGGAAAGAACAACTCACATTTGAACATGAGCATATCCAAAAGACTTTTGAACAATTGGATATACAGCAAATTAACCGCTTACTCAAAGATATTGATAAAGCAAATGAAGTCTATGTCATTGCAACAGGTCAAGCTGCATTAGAATTATATGAATTTCAAGTCCATCTTTATACTTTAAAAAAACCAACTTTTATCATTGATGATCCTCATAGGATTGAAGATCTTATAAAAATGCATAAAGATACATTAATTCTTGTGATTTCTGCTTCAGGTCATCTTTTTACCAGCTATAGAAAATTATTATCTATC
>CANPGX010000032.1 GCA_947573745.1 uncultured Erysipelotrichaceae bacterium
AACAATAGAGCGTAAGATTGGATGATCTAAGCATCCATGATCTTTGATTTGTATAAATTGTTCATGACTGATGTAGGCATTATGTTCCATACGACCTTGTAAATAAGGGCGTTTTAAAGTCAGTTCATAACGTTGATCTTTATAACGAATGCGTAAAGCATAATGGTGTTGATGAAGTATTTGATCTTTGCTTTCTAAATAATAATTGATTTGTTGATAGCCATCTTTTTCATCTTTTTTAAAATGATGTAAAAGAGTATAGTAATCTTCCTTAGAAAGTAATTGTTTGAATTCAATTTCTAAATGTTGTTGCATATCTTTTTTTCCTTTCTTGTTTATTTTAGCGTATCCATACTATGATTTCAACGCACTTTCACGTATAATAGAGCATAGGTGATGAACATGAAGAAGTATACAATAGTATGTAAAAATGATGATCAAGCTTTAACTTTGAAAAATGAGATGCAACAACTTCTTGCTGGAAAGATGAAAGAAGATGCTATATCTCCGGATTTTGTTGTGAGTATTGGTGGGGATGGCACACTTTTAAAAAGTATTCATCAATATGAAAGAGAGATAGATCATGTGATCTTTGTTGGGATCCATGCAGGAACACTGGGGTTTTTAACGCATTATCAATCAGAAGACTTGAAGAAGGCTGTGGAAAAAATGCTTGAAGAAGAACCTCATCTTATCTACCGACGCTTATTAGAAGTAGATGTCAATCATGAACAGCGTTATCTGGCTTTTAATGAAGTACGTCTTGAAAACAGTTATATGACACAGATTGTTGACGTTTATATCGACCAACAATTTTTAGAGACGTTTAGAGGAACGGGTATTTGTATCAGTGGTTCTGCGGGTTCAACAGCTTATAATAAATCTTTGGGTGGAGCCATTATCTTTCCTGATTTATCAGTGCTTCAATTAAGTGAGATTGCTGGTATTCATCATAATGCTTATCGCTCATTGGGAAATAGTTTAATATTATCTTGTCAACACGAAATCAAATGTCATGTTGAAGGAAATGCACATACGATCTTAGGAATTGATCAAATGGTTTATCCAGTCCCTTGTTCATGTGATTTCATCATTCGTACACATCCTAGCCATCAAGTACGTTTCTTATGTAATGAAGACCATACTTTTGTATCTCGCTTAAGAAAGGCTTATATCATTTAATGCAAAGAAGTTGGACGATAGAAAAAGAGCAGGCCCAACAACGTATCGATGATTTTGCTTATGCCATGCATATTTCTAGAAAAGCTATGAAAGATGTTAAGATGAAGGGCTTGATCTTAGTGAATGGTCAAGAGCAAAATGTGCGCTACTTACTGCAAGAAAATGATCACCTCATCTTTATTTTTCCACCGGAAGAAAAAGGTATGCAGATGTTGAAAGAAGATATACCCTTGTCTATTCTTTATGAAGATAGTGAGTTTTTAGTCATTGATAAACCACAAGGCATGCCTTGCATTCCCAATCATACCTATACGCATCATACCTTAGCCCAAGGTATTTTAGGGTACTATGACCAAATTGGTTTGGATTCAACCGTTCACTTAGTCAATCGTTTGGATAAAGAGACTGCTGGATTGCTTCTTGTTGCGAAACATCGTGATATGCATCATTACTTTTGTCAGGATATCAAGCGTGTTGAAAGGCATTATTATGCTTTAGTAAAAGGGCATTTTTCTTCAAAAGAAGGGATCATTGATGCTCCTATAGCAAGAAATGAAGCCTCTATCAAGCGTTTTATTGATGATTCTGGAAAAAGGGCGATCACCCATTATCGTGTTATTCAAGAATATGAAGATACAAGTTTAGTTGAGTGCATCTTAGAGACAGGCAGAACCCATCAAATTCGTGTACATATGGCTTATATAGGACATCCTTTAAAAAATGATCCACTATATGATGAACCAGAAGCTCTTGAACCGATGTATCTAGATAGTGTCTATTTAAGTTTTATACATCCATTTACCCATCAGAAAATAGAAATTCAAAAGAATGTTAGAAATCAAACAAAAAAAGATTGACATTCTTTTTTATTTATCATAAAATAAGTTAGAGTTCTAACAAAAGAGGTGGAAGCATGAAACGTTATTTGGGAAGATCTATTGGAGAAGTATCTCATCGTATTCATTATTATTTAGATAACAAATTCATAGAATATCATATCCGTGGTAAAGCTGTAAGAATTCTTGGATTTATTAATGCAGAATCCAAAAAAAGAAATATTTATCAAAGAGATATTGAAAAAGAATTTCATATTCGGCGTTCATCCGTGACTAGTGTCTTACAAAATCTTGAAAGACATGGTTTTATCGTAAGAGAAAGCGTGGAAGATGACGCACGTTTAAAAAAACTTGTGCTTACAGAAAAAGCAAAAATGGCACAAGATCAAGCTATTTCTGGTGTGCTTCAGTTTGAAGAAAATCTATTAGATTTATTTACACTTCAAGAACAGGAGCAGTTTTTTGAGTATTTAGATCGTATTTCGAATTATTTAAATCAAGAAAAGGAGGAACATGTATGATAAAAAAATTATCGATTTATATTGGAAAGTATAAAAAACCAGCCATGCTTTCACCCATTATGGTTTCTTTAGAAGTCGTGATGGAGGTTGTGATTCCCTTGCTGATGGCCATGATTATTGATGATGGCTTAGAAAAAGGGAATATGACGGTCGTTTTTGGTGTAGGTTTTGCGATGATCTTAGCTTCTTTATTATCTTTATTGTTTGGTATATTGAGTGGAAAATATTCTGCTGAAGCTTCTTCAGGTTTTGCCAAGAATCTTAGACAGGCACTTTTTTATCAAGTGCAGAATTTCTCATTTACAAACATTGATCGTTTTTCTACCTCTTCTTTAGTGACCCGTCTGACAACCGATGTCAGCAATGTTCAACAAGCGTTTCAAATGATCATTCGTATGTTTGTAAGAGCACCTATGATGTTGATCTTTGCTTTGATCATGTGTATTCGTATCAGTGTTCGATTATCAGCTATTTTTTTATTAGCTATTCCATTTTTAATGGTTTCATTATATTTTATTATGACGAAAACACATCCTAACTTTTTAAAAATGTTTAAAAAGTATGATTTAGTCAATCGTGTTGTACAAGAAAACTTGACAAGTATTCGTACAGTGAAGGCTTATGTTAGAGAAGATCACGAGATAGAGAAATTTGATGATGCTTCAGGTCAATTGAAACAATATTCTATCAATGCTGAGAAGCTATTGGCTCTTAATGGTCCCATCATGCAGACAACGGTTTATAGCTGTATGATCATGATTTCATGGTTTGGTGCTAGTCTGGTCGTTAGTGAAACGATGACGACAGGGCAATTGATGTCTTTATTTACGTATGTGATGCAAATCTTATCAAGTTTAATGATGATTTCTATGGCTTTTGTGATGACAACGATGGCGAAAACAAGCGCTGATCGTATCATCGAAGTTCTTGATGAACAAAGTGATATTGTCAGTGGTGCTAAAGGATTGACCCAAGTGAAAGATGGTTCAATCATCTTTGATCATGTTTCTTTTAGTTATGCACAAGATGAAAATAAACTCGCTTTAGAAGATATCAGTTGCCATATCCCTAGTGGGGCAACAGTGGGTATCATTGGAGGTACAGGAACTGGAAAATCTTCTTTGGTTTCATTGATTCCAAGATTATATGATATTACAAAAGGGAAACTACTTATCGGTGGGGAAGATATCCACGATTATGATCTGGAAGCTTTAAGAAATGAAGTCTCTGTCGTATTACAGAAAAATGTTCTTTTTTCAGGAACGATCAAAGAAAATTTACGTTGGGGTAATCCTGAAGCTACAGATGAAGAAATCATCCGTGCATGTCAGTTGGCACAAGCAGAAGAATTTATTGAAAAATTTCCTAACAAGTATGATACCTACATTGAGCAAGGTGGAACGAATGTTTCAGGTGGGCAAAAACAACGTTTATGTATTGCCCGTGCTTTGTTGAAGAAACCAAAGATCTTGATTTTAGATGATTCAACGAGTGCTGTAGATACAAAGACAGATGCTTTGATTCGTCAAGCTTTTAAAGAAGAAATTCCTGATACAACGAAATTGATCATTGCACAACGTGTTTCATCGATAGAAGATGCTGATATGATCATTGTTTTAAATGAAGGTAGTATCGACGCTATTGGAGATCATGAAACATTATTAAAAACGAATCAAATCTATCAGGAAGTTTATGAATCTCAAGTGAAAGGAGGAGATGATGATGAATAGAAGACGTCCACAAGGAAGAGTAAAAATGGATGAACATACCTTCTCTTCTTTGAAGCGATTAATGGGATATGTTTTTAAAAACTATGGTCGTTTATTTGTTTTAGTTATTCTATTGATTATTGTGAGTTCTTTAGCGAATGTTCAGGGAACACTTTTTATTCAAAGTCTGATTGATGATTATATTGCCCCTTTCATTGGGCAGCGTGATTTTGATAAAACTGGCTTATTTTATGCTTTATTAAGAGTAGGTGGGTTCTTTGGTATTGGAGTCATCGCTTCTTATGGGTATTCCCGTATCATGGTCAATATTTCTCAGGGATCATTAAAAATGATTCGTGATGATATGTTTAAGCATATGCAAAGTTTGCCTATTGTGTATTTTGATCAACACACTCATGGAGAATTGATGTCAAGATATACTAATGATACAGATGCATTAAGACAGATGCTAGGACAAACCTTACCACAGATTGTCAATTCATTGATGACGATTATCAGTGTTTTTATCTCTATGTTAATTTTAAGTGTACCACTGACTTGCATTACGGTTTTATCTACGGCCATGATGGTTTTTATTAGTAAAAAGGCAGCGATGTTAAGTGGAAAATATTTTGGCTTACAACAGGCTTCTTTAGGAAAATTAAATGGCTATATTGAAGAAATGATGGATGGTCAAAAAGTCGTTAAAGTCTTTACACATGAAGAAGAAGCAAAACGAGATTTTGATGTTTTGAATGAAGTTTTATGTGAAAACATGACAAAGGCTCACGGTTATTCTAATATGATGGGACCTATCTCTAATAATTTAGGGCATTTAACTTATAGTATTACTGCTATGTCCGGCGCTGTTTTGGCTATTCAAGGTATTGGTTCATTGACTTTAGGAGGTTTAGCTTCATTCTTACAATTTACACGTAGCTTTAATCAGCCTATTTCACAAATCACTCAACAATTTAATTCAATCGTTATGGCGTTAGCTGGGGCAACACGTATCTTTGATCTTATGGACCAAGCGCCAGAAATTGATGAAGGAAAAGTAACCTTGGTCAATATCGAAGAAGTCAATGGTCAGTGTATAGAAACTCCAAAATATACAGGCAAATGGGCATGGCGTCATGTTCATCCGGATGGTAGTGTAGAACTTGTACGTTTACAAGGTGATGTGCGTTTTGAAAATACCAACTTTGGTTATACAGAAGATAAGATGATTTTACACAATATTGAACTGTTCGCTAAACCTGGGCAAAAGGTCGCTTTTGTAGGGGCGACAGGTGCCGGAAAGACAACTATTACGAATTTAATCAATCGCTTTTATGATATCCAAAGTGGTTCAATCACCTATGATGGTATAGATGTTAAATTGATTAAAAAGGATGATTTAAGACATTCTTTGGGTATTGTTTTACAAGATACGCATTTATTTACCGGAACGATTGCCGATAATATTCGTTATGGAAAATTGAATGCTACAGATGAAGAAGTTATTGCAGCAGCTAAATTAGCGAATGCAGATCATTTTATCCGTCATTTACCGCAAGGCTATGATACGATCATTACAGGGGACGGGGCTAGCTTATCACAAGGACAGCGTCAGCTATTATCTATTGCCAGAGCAGCCATCAATAATCCACCGGTACTGATTTTAGATGAAGCAACATCAAGTATTGATACACGTACGGAATCTTTAGTTCAAAAAGGTATGGATCAATTGATGGAAGGTAGAACCGTCTTTGTGATTGCGCATCGTTTATCTACAGTTAGAAATGCTGATGTGATCATGGTATTAGAAAATGGTGAGATTATTGAACGTGGTAATCATGATGCACTCATTCAACAAAAAGGTAAATATTATCAATTATATACAGGAGCCTTTGAACTTTCTTAATGTTCAAGGCTTTTTTGATAGAAAAAAGCGTCATTCATGAAATTAAAAATTCTATGTTTGCTGTCATGGATTTTGGAGCGAATAAAACTTAAAAATAATCAAATATACCTTTTCGGGTATAATTTAAGAGGAATATGTATAAATCATACCCTATAGGGTATGATTTATAAGTAAATCGTTGACATTATACCCGATAGGGGTTATTCTTTAGTTATGAATACTATTGCGCAATTTATTAAACAAAAAAGAAAAGAAGCAGGACTTACACAAGAAGAGTTTGCGATTCGTTCTGGACTCGGACTTCGTTTTGTTCGTGAACTTGAACAAGGCAAAGAAACGGTGCGAATGGATAAAGTCAATCAAGCTCTTTCAATGTTTGGCATGCAAGCAGTTCCCGGAAGGAAGGATGATTAATGGATGCATATAGAATAGCATATGTTTATGTACGGGATATTTTTTCAGGAATATTGAAGGAAACAGATTCTGGATATTCATTTGTTTATGACAGTCATTATTTGGAAAGCAAAAATCCCACAGCAGTAAGTTTAACTTTACCATTGCAGGTAGAGGAATATACCTCTAAAACTTTATTTGCTTTTTTTGATGGTTTAATTCCAGAAGGCTGGTTGCTCGATATTGTAAGCCATAATTGGAAAATTGACCGGAAAGATCGTTTTGGTTTATTACTTGTAGCTTGTAAAGATCCCATTGGAAATGTTCGGATAAAGGAGGAAATGGAATGAAGTACTGTCTATGCTGTGGTAAAATGCTCCGTGCTGAAACTGAACATGGATGGCACAATTCATGCATAAAAAGTTTTTTTGGTACGACTAAGTTTCCGGATATAGATGTTTCAAAAGAGGTTTTGAATCAAATTGCGATAGATAACACTAATAAGGGATTTACAGTCCCTGGAGTGCAAAAAAAGTTATCTTTACACTTATCTTATGAGGATAATCCTCGTTTGACGCTTGTAAATTATCCTACTGGATATATTTTAAAGCCACAGACAGATGAGTATACTGCTTTGCCTGAAATGGAATATCTGGTTATGCAGATGGCACAAATCAGTGGTATAAAGACTGTACCTTGTGCATTACTTCGTTTGCCCTCCCAAGATAATGCTTTTGCATATATCACCAAACGTATTGATCGCAAAGATCATCAAATGCTGGCCATGGAAGATTTCTGTCAGCTTGATGGCAGACTGACAGAGGATAAATACCGTGGTTCTTATGAGCGTTGTGGTAAAGTCATTTCTAGATATTCTTCTGAAAAGGGTTTGGATATGACAGAATTATATTTGCGTGTTGTGTTTTCTTTTGCAGTAGGAAATTCTGATATGCATCTTAAAAATTTTTCGCTTATTGAAACAGCAGAAAAGAGTGAAAAATATGTTCTATCTGCTGCTTATGATATGCTTTCTACCAATGTGGTGATTCCTGTCGACCGTGAACAATTGGCACTGACAATCAATGGTAAAAAACAGAATATCAGAAAGAAAGATTTCTTTATTTTTGCTAGGACGATTGGGATTACAGAAAAGTCTGCAGAGAAAATCATTCATAAAATTGTTAAACTTAAAGATAAATATATTGCCATGTGCCAAGAATCTTATATACCTGATGATATGAAGATGGATCTTGAAAACCTTATTGAACAAAGAATGCAGGTATTAGAGGGATAGTTTGTCCTAAAATATTTTAACTGACAGTATATTATAGAATAGCTGGGAGAAATCTCAGCCATTTTCTTTTTAGGAAATCATGTAAAGTGTTTATAAATATGCTCAAAGAGATTGACAGTAAGTTATACCTTATATATAATTATTGTTATATAACGATAATTATATATAAGGAGAAAAGAAAATGCCCCCAAAAGCAAAAATTACAAAAGAAATGGTGATTGACGCAGCTTTTGAAGTTACACGAGAATCAGGTTGGGAAAATATCAATGCCAGGATTGTTGCTCAAAAATTAGATTGTTCTACACAACCTGTAATGTATCATTTTGCAACCATTGATGAATTGAGAAAAGCAGTTTATGAAAAAACAGATCATGCTCATACGGCATATTTAATGAATATCACACAAGAGGGTATTATGTTGAATATCGGATTAAATTATATTCGTTTTGCTGTAGAAGAGCCTAACTTATTTCGTTTTTTATTTCAATCGGGATATGCTGTTGAAAATACTTTGCTTGAAATGATTAATTCTGAGGAACTTATCCCTATTATTTCGCTCATGCAAGAAGCCATGAATTTAAATATGGAGCAAACAAAAGAAGTGTTTATAACACTGGCAATGTTTGTACATGGTTACGCGAGTATCATGGTCAACAATTCATTGAAGTATGATGAAAAACTCATATCAACATCTTTAGAACGTGTATATACAGGCGCAATATTAGCCTTAAAAGAGGAGACAAAATGAAAAAAATATATTATAAATTAGATAAAAATCATATTTTGACAATCATGGGCATGACCATCATGATTCTATTAACACTCACTAAAGTAATCCCCTCATCACAGATAGCTGGGTATTCTATATTTGTAGGCATAGCGTTTTTCTTTATCGTTGAAGCCATAGCGAAAACACCAGATACAGAATCAGGATTGCGCTTTAAAAGTGTTTTTGAAGATTTGAAGAAACCAGGAGTCATTTTATGGACGTTATTACCTATAGGTAGTGCTATCGTCACATTTATTGTGGGGAATTTATTTTTTGGTGAAGCATTTGCTTTGCATGTGTTGGGACGAACAGATTCAATATTGTCATTTAATGAGATACCCTTGTTGATAGGACAAGTGATGATTGCAGCATTAGGTGAAGAAATTGCCTATCGAGGATTTTTTCTTGGAAAAGGGATGAAGATATTCTCATTTTGGCCCTGTGCCATCATTTCATCCATTGTTTTTGCCACAGGACATATTGCAGTAGGAATGATAGGTCTTGTTGTTTATGACATTGTCACGATTTTTATTGATAGTATCATCTATGCAATGATTTA
>CANPGX010000033.1 GCA_947573745.1 uncultured Erysipelotrichaceae bacterium
TTTTCTTTTAGCACAAACTCAGGAGCACCTAACACATAACTCTTTTTTTCAAAACACACAGCACTCAACTTTGTTTTCGATGAAAAAGGAAAAACCTTTTTTCCCTTTTCAAAAGAAGATAACGTATATTTTTGTCTTAAAGCAACCATAGTGTCATTATCATTTTCAATATTACCTATAAAATTGCCTAACGCCTTTAAAACATATTCATGTTTTTCAGTAAGATAAATCATATCTTCCACTCTCATTTTATTCTCTGTAATCGTTCCTGTTTTATCTACGCACAAAGTATCTACTCTAGCTAATGTTTCAATACACTTCATGTCATGAACTAATACTTTTTGTTTTGCTAAACGTAACACGCTGACAACTAATGCTACGCTCGCCAATAAATATAATCCTTCAGGAATCATCCCAATAATAGCGGCAATAGTGGAAACTACACTTTCTTGTAAAGATATTTTTTGAAGAAAATATTGTTGACTAAACATAATAACGCCTACTGGAATAATGATGACACCTACTGCTTTAACAATACGATTTAAAGCTTGAATCATTTTAGAAGATTCTCCACTTTTCATAGCTTTTGCTTCCAGTGTCAACTTAGATATATAAGCCTCTTTTCCAACACGCACCAATTGTGCTTTACAAGTACCTGCCACGACAAAACTTCCAGAAAGCAAAGTATCTCCAATATGTTTCTCTATTTCATCTGATTCACCTGTAATCAAAGATTCATTGACATAAATACTTCCATCTACAACAAGAGCATCAGCAAAAATCTGATTTCCAGCATTCAATACAACAAGATCATCCAAAACCGTTTCTTTCACATCCACAGTCATATTTTGTCCCTGACGAATCACATGTGCCTTAGGTTCATTCAACACACTTAATTGATCTAAAGTTTTTTTTGAACGTATTTCTTGTATAATACCCACTAGTGTATTGGTAATAATAACTGGCAAAAAAGTTAAACTTTGATAAGAACGCACAATGATCAACAAAATCGTTATCATCAAAAAAATAAGATTAAAATAAGTAAAAACATTGGATTGAATAATATCTTTCACAGACTTGGAAGCTGAATCTACAGGTCGATTATCATATCCATGGTGCTTTCTTTCAGAAACTTCCTGAAATGTTAATCCCTGATGAATATCCACTTTTAACTGATTCTTTATCATCAAAGCTCCCTCCCCTGTGCTTAATATCTTTTATTATATCATGCTTTGCATTTAATTTTCCAATAAATCCGTCAAAAAGAAAATGACTTAAAAAATAGAATAGCATCTTTTTTCTAAAACTACATACTTCCTATCATGAACACATATTTTTCATCTATTGAAATAAAATTTTATAGGAGGAAAATAACGATGTATGCTATTTATTTAAGAAAAAGTAGAAATGATGACCCCCATGATACCATAGAGCAAACTTTATCACGTCATGAAAGTATTCTCTATGATTTAGCCAACCGGATGCAAATTACTATTAATAAAGATCATGTCTATAAAGAAGTTGTTTCAGGAGAAAGTATTGCAGCAAGACCAGAAATGCAAAGGCTCCTAACGGATATTGAAAAAGGAATCTATGAGGGGGTCCTCGTTGTTGAGGTAGAACGTTTAGCCCGTGGTAACTCTATCGACCAAGGGATCATTTCACAAGCTTTTCAATATTCTAAAACAAAAATTATTACGCCATTAAAAGTCATCGATCCGTCAAATGAATATGATCAAGAATATTTTGAATTTGGCTTGTTTATGTCTAGAAGAGAATATAAAACGATCAATAGGCGTATGCAACAAGGAAGAAAACTTTCTAGTGAACAAGGGCTTTATGTAGGCAGTTGTCCACCCTATGGTTATCAGATTAAGCGTTTAAAAAAAGGAACTACACTGCAATTTGATGCACACGAATACCCTATCCTCACTTTCATGAAAGATCTTATCGTCTATCAAAATAAAACCATCAGTGAAGTGGCAGATACACTCAATCACGCCCAAATCAAGCCTAGAAAAAGTGACTATTGGACAAGAAATATGGTTCTTCATATTCTGACAAATCCTGTTAACATTGGAAAAATAAAATGGGAATACCGACAAGAAATTAAAACTGTATTTCATGGTGAAATGATCAAAACACGTCCTAGAAACAAACAAGCCCACTATTACAAAGGACTCCATCCATCTGCTTTTACAGACGAAGAATATGCTTTGATCAAAAGCAAGATTCATGCTAAAAAAGGAAAAACAAACCCACATTCGTCTATGATGAATCCATTATCCGGTTTAATAATTTGTGGATTTTGTGGTAAAACACTTCTTCGTCGACCTTACAAAGATCACTCAGATTTTCTTATATGTCCTACTAAAAAAGAATATTGTCCTAATGTTTCTAGTCAATTGAAAATAGTTGAAGATAAAATATTATGGGGACTTAAAAAAGTATTGATGACTTACGATAGATTAATTGATGATTCATCTTCCTATGCACCCTCTATGCAACACACCTATACGCTTCTTTCACAAATAGACAAAGACCTCTGTCAACTTCAAAAGCAATTCAATAAAACATACGAATTTCTAGAAATAGGCACTTATTCCCTAGAAACTTTTCAACATAGACAACAATCTATACAAGATAAAATGCATCTTTTACACCAACAAAAAGAAAAAATCACCCTATCGATTGAACAAATGAACTTTAAAAAAGAACACTACACCATCCCTATCTTAAAAAAAGTAATTCATCTCTATGATCTTTTGACACCACAAGATCAAAATAAACTTCTTTCCAGTTTGATTGATCATTGTATCTATAAAAAAACAAAATCAAGTCGTTGGAATCCACAAGCCATAGATGATTTTGAATTAGAAATTTATTTAAAAATTTAAATTTTTATTGATGATGGATAGGATGATGGTACAAAAGAATTGGCACATATGGAAATGATCAGTGCTATGTGTTATCAATTACTTCAAGGTGCTACAATCAAAGAAATCAAAGAAGCCGGCCTTGATGGTCATTTTACAGAACATGGTTTCTCACTTTACCCAGTAAATGCCCAAGGTGTCCCATTTACTGTAACGTACTTTGCTGCTACAGGAGATCCAATCGCTGATTTATCAGAAAACATGGCTGCTGAACAAAAAGCGCGCGCTGTTTATGAAAACCTCATGGATTTAACAACCAATCCAGAGATCTTAGCGCCATTATCATTTTTAAGGCAAAGAGAAATCGTTCATTTCGAGCGCTTTAAAGAGTTATATGATGAATATAAGGTAAAATATAAAAATGTCTAAATTTAGACATTTTTATATTTCCTGATGTTGGGCAAAACTATAATAGTTTTCCCATCCAAAAATAATATGATCTAGTAATTCAATTCCCATGACTTTTCCTGCTTGTTGAATTAATTGCGTTACTTGCATATCTTCGATAGAAGGATCACACTGACCTGAAGGATGATTATGTATACATACGATTTTAGCACTATTACATGCCAGAGCTTCTTTAAAAATCTCTCTTGGATGAACTAAACTCATATTTAATCCACCCATAAAAAGAACTTTTTCTTTTAAGATTTGATGCTTTGTATCTAAAAACAAGACCATAAACTTCTCTTGTTTCTCAAAAATAAAGCGATTACGATAATATTGAAAAATATCTTCCGCATGCCTTACTGTTAAAAGTTCTTTTGAGACCATTAACATTCTTTTAGCCAGTTCTACACTTGCCAATAATTCAATAGCCTTCACTTTTTTAATTCCTTTTAAGGCGATCAATTGTGCATAACTTATTTCTGTCAAGCCTTGTAATCCACCACACAAGTTCAATACTTTTTGCGCTAAAATCAAAACAGATTCATCTTTACTTCCAGTACGTAAAATTAAAGCAATAAGCTCACAATGAGAAAGCTTATCCACACCTTCACGATAAGCCTTCTCTCTTGGTCGCTCTTGTTGTGCAACTTCTTTTAAGATCATTGCTTTGCCATTTCTTTTAAAATTTCAGAATATTGATGCTCATCAAAGTCTTTTTGATAAGAAGCAGGAAGATCATATTCTTTTTGAATACCTTCTATCCCTTTTTCCTTCAAAAGCAAAATAATGCTTTCCATCTCACCAACATCACTCCCAATATATGCTACAACATAATTTTGCTGATTTTTTTCATAACTGTATCCTTCTATCCCATAAGATGATAGCGTATTGATCATATTTAAAGCATTCTCATTATAGATTCCCACTTGATATGTATAAATATGTAAAACTTTCTCTTTCTTTAAACCTAAGACACCTGTGATTAAACATGAGAAAACGACACTTAAACATATTGCTAAAAAAATTACCTTTTGCTTCATTCCTTTCACCTCAATTCTTATATATGAAGGAAAGAAAAAATTATGATTTATTTAGACCATTCAAATGAAATAATACTTGGCAAACTAATTCTGCCTCTATTACTTACTAATAATTTATAGATTGCTGTTCCAAAAATACCTGCTATGATACTCATTCCTAAAAAACTACCACCATCATACATCTGTTGCTCATTCATTGTTAACTCTTTCATATCTCTTCCTTTCTTGTCCCATATCTAGTTATACGCATAAAATATAAAAAAACTTTAAAAAAAAGAAGAAAGATTAAACTTTCTTCATTTTTTCAATTTGTGTTAAAATAGCGTCATATTTCAAACGATAATCTGCTAATTTTTTCTTTTCAATATCCACTTTAGCTTGAGGTGCCTTATTAACAAAATTAGGATTAGATAGCATGTTTTCTCCACGTTTAATTTCACTTTCTAATTTTTCTTTTTCCTTATTTAATTTAGCTAATTCCTCTTCCAGATTAATCATTCCTGATAAAGGCACTAATAAACGATGCCCACCTTTGATGGTAACCGAAGCACATTCTTCATTCAAATCAAGATTCTCTACGACTGTTGCATGACATAATTTTGAAATATAACTGAACAATGGCGTAAAACGTGGCATGAGCGAAAGATCTGTTAACTGAAGCGCATAATCAATCTCTTTAGCATTTTTAATCGTATATTGTGCTCTTATCTCTCTTATACCTTTAACAAGATCAATAAGGTAGTCTACCTCCTCATTAGCCTGATTGAACTTAAATTGCTCATTCACTGTTGGCCAAGATGAAATACAAATAGATTCTTCTAGATGCGGTATGGTTTGATAAATCTCTTCTGTTACAAATGGCATAAATGGATGTAACATACGAACAATCGCATTTAGAACATAGACTAAAGTAGATTGGGTGGCTAATTTAGCTTGCTCATCTTCTCCTGTAAGATGTACTTTAGATAATTCAATATACCAAGAACAGAAGTCATCCCAAATAAAGTTATATAATTCCGTTCCAACGTTGACAAACTCAAACTTTTCCATATTGTCATCTACATTTTGAATCACTTCATTTAAACGATTCAAGATCCATTGATCGACTAGACTCAATGCTTCAAAATTTAAATCTTGATAAGTAAAGTCTTCATCTATATTCATCAGTACAAAACGTGATGCATTCCAAATTTTATTGATAAAATTCCATGAAGCTTCAATCTTTTCTGGAATATAACGTAAATCCTGTCCTGGCGCTGAATTCGTCGTTAAGAAGAAACGTAAAGCATCAGCACCATATTGATCAATCACTTCCATTGGATCGACACCATTTCCTAACGATTTTGACATTTTTCTTCCTTGTGCATCACGAATTAATCCATGAATCAGACAATGTTCAAAGGGTCTTGATTCTGTTAATGATAAACCTTGGAAAACCATTCTGGCTACCCAAAAGAAAATAATATCATAGCCTGTCACTAAAGCACAGGTTGGGTAATAACGCTTTAAATCTTCTGTTTGATTTGGCCAACCTAGTGTACTAAAAGGCCATAATGCTGATGAAAACCAAGTATCTAAAACATCTTCATCCTGTTTCCAACCATCACCTTCAGGTGCTTCTAAACCTACATAAACTTCATCACCACGATACCAAGCAGGAATACGATGACCCCACCATAACTGTCTAGAAATACACCAATCAAAACAATTTTCCATCCATTGATTCAATGTTTTTTCAAAACGTGTTGGTACAAAATGAACTTTCTTATCATCATATTTTTGATTTTCTAAAACCATTTTAGATAACTTATCCATTCTAACAAACCATTGCTTTGATAGATAAGGTTCAACAACAGCATGACTACGTTCACTATGTCCAACGCTATGTACCATAGGTTCAACTTTAATCAATAAGTCTTCTTTCTTCAAATCTTCTAATAAAGCTTCACGACAAGCTTCACGGCTCATACCACAATATTTTCCAGCATTTTCATTCATGGTCGCATCTGGATTCATCACCACAATACGTTCTAACTGATGACGATTTCCTACTTCAAAGTCATTAGGATCATGTGCTGGTGTAATTTTAACAACCCCTGTTCCAAACTCAGGATCAGCATGCATATCCTCAATAATAGGAATTTTTTTACCGACAATAGGCAAAATAACATTTTTACCTACTAAATGGCGATAACGTTCATCTTTAGGATTAACAGCAACGGCACTATCCCCAAACAAAGTTTCTGGACGTGTTGTCGCAATTTCAAGATAAGTACTACCATCTTCTAAATAATATTTCAAATGATAAAAAGCCCCTTCATCCTCCTGATAAATGACTTCTTCATTAGATAAAGCTGTCTGTTGAACAGGATCCCAATTAATAATACGTTCACCACGATAGATCCAACCTTTTTGATAATAATCTACAAAAACTTTAGTAACGGCTTGATTCAACCCCTCATCTAATGTAAAACGCTCTCTAGAATAATCTAAAGATAAGCCCAATTTAGCCCACTGCTCTCGAATACTTTTGGCATATTCTTCTTTCCATTCCCAAGCTTTTTCCAAAAAGCCTTCACGCCCAAGATCACGTTTATTGATCCCTTGACTTTTTAATTTCTCAACTACTTTTACTTCCGTTGCGATAGCGGCATGATCCATTCCAGGCAACCATAAAGCATCATAGCCCTGCATTCTTTTATAACGAATGATCATATCCTGTAATGTCGTATCCCATGCATGACCTAAATGAAGCTTACCAGTAACATTAGGTGGAGGAATAACGATACTATAAGGCTTTTTAGATATATCGCCTGCTTTAAAATACCCCTTTTCTACCCAATGTTGATATTTTCCTTGTTCTACTGTATGAGCATCATATTTACTCGCTAATGTCTTTTTCATCTTCCTCACCTCGGTCTATAAATTCCTGTTTTTGAAGACGGATGTAATGACTCATTTTATCAGCTAATTCTCCACGTTGCATGACATCAAATAATTGTTTTGAAAAATCATCAAAAGTCAGGTCACCTTCTTGATACTCCATGGCTTCACCTGTTTCTTCCTCTTGAATATATTTTTCATTTAAAGCAATAGCTTGCTCCATGATATCTGCAATTTCAGGGCATTCTAAAGCCTGATAAGCTGGAACCAAATGATCAATCAAAGGTTTTGAACGTTCATTCACAAAAAAGTTATATAATGAACCTCGACCACCTTGGATCGTATTTTCTACCAAATAAACGGTATAAACGATTTTCTCCCCTTCGGTTAATAAAGGAATCACATCTTCATTTTCCTGTCGTCTTTTCCAAATACGTGCCACAACAGCATTTTTCAATTCATTATCATCTAGTTCATCAAATGTTTTTTCATCTAAATGCGCATACTGTTGACTGTACTCTTCCATCTTTTCTACATACTTCTTTTGTTGCTTTTTCATCATCATGTTTGACATAAGTGTCATCATCACAAAAACAAAAGCCATTGTCATTAAAATTTGTATCATTTTTTTCTCCTCCTTAAATAAAAAGAGCATTCGTATAAGGACGAATGCTCGTGGTACCACCTTAATTCACATAACTTGGTTATGTCTCTCCATGTTAACGCCATCTACGTGTCTAACTACTCTATTTCATTAAACAAGCTCCAAGGCTACCTTCTTTTATTTCTCTTCTCCTATTCCCACCCACAAGGATTCTCTTAAAAGATAAAATAAAATACTCCTCCTCTTCTATGCATTCTTAGTCTAACAAAATATTTTTAAATAGTCAATGGCTAAGATAACTTGTATGATAAACTTTATGTGTTATGATGAATATAGGGCCACTTAATCCACTTTTAGGCTAACATAAATTCAAAAACAAGATTTTCCAATAAAAAAATGATTAAATAAGCATGGAGGTGAACCTTATGGGTATTGGTATGATTGCATTAGGATTATGGTTATTATTAGGGTTACATATCCATTTCCAATCTATTCTATTATTTTCAACGATGGTTTGTTTAATCATCATTTTTATTGGATTATGTACAATTTCAAAATATATCTCTTATCAATATATAAAAAAATCCTTCATCACCTTTGGTGCTTATTTTATCTGGAATCTTCTTTCTATAGATCTATTTTTAATTGAAGTAGCCCTTCTATGTATCTTTCTTTTTTCTCTTTTTAATGATATTGAGCAATGCGCTTTGGACTATGATTATCTTGATCGTTATCATAAAGTATATAGACGTTATCTTGTATTTTTTATCTTAAACTTTATTTTTCCTCTCTTTGATCTATCTGTGTTTTATCCTAAGAGATTTGATAAAGATCAATACCTATTTAGAAGAAAAATATCGTATTGAGCAAATCTCCTTTTCAAAAACATATAAAATCTATCTTCTCATTTTTCTGGCTTGTTGCAGTATCAGTGGATTAATTTTAGTGAAAGAACCCTATGAAAAAACTGTCCAGGAGGAAGTGATTGTTCAAAAAGAATACTACTTTAAAATAGATAAAATGGATTATAAATTACTCCCCTTTGGTTATAGTATACAACAAAAAACTTATCTTACTTTTGATCAAACAACCACACA
>CANPGX010000034.1 GCA_947573745.1 uncultured Erysipelotrichaceae bacterium
TTTGAATTGTGGTGTTTATGATCTTTTTAAAGTGATGAAAGAAGATAAAATGACAGCAGAATTAATGGAGGATTATCTAGGAAAAGATGCATCAAAAAAATCGGTCCAATTGGCCGACGTTGTTTCACATATGAATACACACTTTCCACCTACTTTTTTAATGAGCAGTACAGGTGATTTCTTGTTGACACAATATCCTGTTATGGAGCAAAAACTCAAAGAATATCATATCCCATATATAGCTAAAGTTTATGGCGATGAAAAAAATCAACTTCCTCATGTTTTTCATTGTAATATGTATAGTGAGGATGCCGCTTACTGTAATCAAGATGAATGTGATTTTTTTAAATCATTTTTATAAGCGCTTAATGAGCGCTTATTTTTTTCATCCATTTTCCACTTTTTAATCTAAAGAAGCACCAAACACACTTAATGATTTGATCAATTTTTAAAAGGGTATAAATCCAGAAAGCTGAGAAATGCCATACAAGGCCAGCTAAAGCACCTAATGGAATAGAAGCAACCCATAAAAATAGGATATCTCCTAACATTAAAAATTTTGTATCTCCTCCTGCTCTTAAAACACCTTTTGTCAAGATAGAATTCATAGATTGGAAGATCATGATAAAGCTAACAGCCAACATTAATTGTCCAGCAATTGCTTTGGCTTCTGGGGTTACTTGATAATAGTTAATGATAGGATCTTTAAGAACTAAAATTACAAGAGCAGCAACACAACCAATCGTTAAGCCTAAACCAAGAAAAGTATATCCCTGTCTCTGTGCTTTTTCATAATCCCCTTGTCCCATCGTATGACCTGTAATAATACCACTGGCATTAGAAATACCTTGTGTAAGCACAGAACTGAGTTGTTGAACAACAGTGGTCACAGAATTAGCGGCAACAAAAGCTTTGCCAATACGGCCCATCACCATAGCGACAGCATTATTTCCTAAGGCTAATAAAGAATCACTGATGAGTACAGGAATACTGACTCTAAAATATTCTTTAACTAATACACCACAAGACATCCGAAGATGATGGAAACGATAAGAAATTTTTTGATCTTTAAAGAAAAAGAAACCGCAAATAAAGACCAGTTCAAATATTCTGGCAATCAATGTTCCTAGAGCCGCCCCAGCAATTTCCATACGTGGTGCGCCTAATTGTCCGAAAATAAAGACCCAATTGAAAAAAATATTGACAAAGAAAGCTAAAATAGAGCAAATTAAAGGAATTTTAACTTGTCCTACACTACGCAAAACAATGGTACATGTTAAAGAAAGTCCCATGCAAAAATAAGTTGGAATCAACCAACGTAAATAAGAAACACCATAATGAATAATATCAGCTTCATTAGAATATAAAAGCATGATCCATTGTGGAACCAAACATGAAGCGAGTGTAAAAACGGTGCTAAAAATCAAGCAGAAACGAAGCATGATCGTAATCGTTTGTTTTAAAGCATGTTTATCTTTCATTCCCCAAAAACGTGCTGTAAGAACAGAAGCCCCCATACCAATACCCATACAACATATTTGAAAAATATTAATAAATTGTCCAGCTAAACTTGAAGCAGATAATTGAGCATCTCCCATACTACTTAACATCAAAGTATCCATAAGATTAATGCCTACAGTAATGAGTTGTTGTAAAGAAATAGGGATAGCAATACGCATCATCTCACGATAAAAATCACGATCACCTAGATAATCTTTAAATGACATAAAAATTCCCCCTTATTTTTTTATTGTACAAAATTTCTCATCAAGAATAAAGAAAATATCAAGACGAGGTGCGATTATTTCAAATATGGAAATAAAAAAAGAAAGATTGTTTCTTTCTTAAAATCATATTATTCCTCCCAATGGACTTCAATGGGATCTTGATGATTTTTAATGGCTCTTTCATTAGCGAAGTCTAAAAAAGCTAAAGCATGATCAACATGATGGTCTAATTTTGTCCATGGCATATGGCGATGAATCTTAATTTTAAGGGTGATATCAAAGTCCTCTAAGATAACCATAAATTGATTTTTAAACAAGCCTTTAATGATTCGCCACTTTGTTGTTTTTAAATTCATTTTAACTGAACCATTTTTTACAATGATATAGGTTGCATTCATCATCACAACCATGATATGTTCATCACTTATCCCAATATAACAAGGTAAGTGATAATTTTTACGGTTGAATTGAAAAACTTTCCCAATGACGTCTAATCGAATCGTTTCATGTGTTTTCTCTTCTAAACTTTTTTTAATATCTTGTTTAACAGATTCTAATTTCATACCATTACGAATAGAAAAGAAAATGATATATAAACAGATAAGTAGCGCAAACCCTAAAACGCTAAATGCGACTACCAGCAATGTGAAATGCATATAAGTAAACCTCCAATATTTCGCTATTTATACTATAAAATAAAGATGAAATAAACTCAAGGATGAATATTCAGGTTTAGGAAGCTTGCTTAAAAACGATCATAAGAGTATTTCATTTTGAATCCTTTATTCTTAAAATCAACTTAATATTACACCTTTTTATTGAATGGATTTTTCATACTTAGACTTATATCATTAAGTTAAAGAAAAATTAAATAGAAAGGATTATAAAGTTTTATGGAAAAACTAACAAACAAGTATTTGATGCCTATGGCACAATTCATCGCAGCAAATCGGTATATGATTGCTTTGAAAAATGGAATGGTGAAAATTACACCATTAACGATTATAGGGAGTATCTTCCTTATTTTATCTCAATTACCAAAGATTATTTCTTTTATACCAGATTATAGCGAATCCGTTTATCAGATTTTAAATTTCCCATATACCATTACTTATGGCATCTTGGGGTTAGTAGCAGTTGGAGCTGTAGCTTATTCTTTGGCACAGCAGGATAAAGACTTAGATCCGTATATGAATTCTATTTCTGCAATGTTAATTTTTGTTACATTATGTGCACCTATTGAAGGTGGTATGATGAATGCTGCTTTTTTAGGAAGTCAAGGAATTTTCGCAGCTATTCTTGTTGGTCTGGCAACACCTATGATGATCTCATTTTTTACTAAAAAGAATATAAAAATTAAAATGCCAGATTCTGTACCACCTTATATTACTTCATCTTTTGAATCTATCATTCCTACAGCCATAGCGCTCGTTATCTTTTATGGTTTAAGTGTTTTATGTCAGTCAATGACAGGCGGACTCTTAATTCCTGCATTTATCAATAAATTATTAGCGCCTGCTATTACGGGTGTAGATTCTATTTGGTTTGTTGTTACCATTATGTTCTTTGTACAGATACTTTTCTTTTTTGGATTGCATGGAGCATCTATTTTGTTTGGATTTATCACACCATTTGCTATAGCAAATACGGCATTAAATGCTGAAGCTATTGCACAAGGTGGTAGTCCAACTAAAGCTTTTACATTTGTATGTTTATATTTGGGTGGATATTTTTATTCAATATGGGCCATTTTATTAATGAGATGTAAAAGTGAACGTTTGAGATCTATTGGAAAAATTGCTTTAGTTCCTGCTATCTTTAATATTCAAGAACCATTACAATATGGTGCACCTATTATGCTGAATCCACTATTATTTATTCCTTATATTGTAACGAATGCGATTGGTGTAGGATTAACTTATTGGGTCATGGACGTCGGCTTGGTTAATTGTGCTGCTGTAGGAGTTCCATCTATTTTACCACAACCATTTATGGGATTATTGGCAACCTTAGATTGGCGTAGTGTAGTTTTATGGGCCGTTCTAGTTTTAATTAACTATATCATTTGGAAGCCATTTATTCATGCTTATGATCAACAAGTCTTAGCAGAAGATGGGAAATAAGAGGCTGGAATCATGAACTACAGTGAATTATTTGCACCTATTCAAGTCAATCAAATGATTTTAAAAAATAGAATCATTGCTGCTCCTATTGTCTCCCACGTTTCCAAAGAGAAGGTCACATCAGGAATATCTATGGCCATCATTGGATGTGGTTTTATCAAAGAAAAACATGCCCCTATTAAAGGTGATGTTTATATGTTTGATAAATACTATAGGGAAGAAACAAGAGCAAAACTGGATTTTTATCGACAGGGTGGAGCCAAAGTATCTTTAGAGCTTATGCATGCTGGAATGTATGCCAGAACAGATAAAAATGTAGATTATGTTTATGGACCATGTGATTTAGTTAGAGACGATAGTATGGTCGTCAAAGCTATGAATGAAACAGATATGGAAAAAGTGGCTGAAAGTTTTGCTTTAAGTGCTTTAGATGCAAAGAAGATGGGATTTGATATGGTCACTTTGCATTTTGCTCATGGCTGGTTGGCAAGTCAATTTCTTTCCTTACACTGGAATCATCGAACAGATGAATTTGGTGGTTCTATGGAAAATAGAGTTAAATTTCCACTAATGATTCTTAAAAAGGTACGTGAAGCAGTAGGCAGAGATTTTCCTATTGATATAAGAATGAATGGAGAGGATCATCTAGATAGAGGAACGACGATAGACGAAGCTGTATACTTTGCTAAAGTCGCTAGTCAATATGTCGATATGTTGCATGTTTCTTGTGGAACAGATATCAACCGTGAAGGAAATATCAAGATGGCAGCAACCACTTTGGAGCAACACCACCTCAATATTCATCTTTCAAAAGAAATTAAGAAAAATGTTAATATTCCTGTTGTTGTCGTGGGATCTATTGAGACACCAGAAGAAGCTCAAATGATCATTAAAGAGGGGTATGCAGATTGTGTTGCTTTAGGTAGAGCATTGGTGGCAGATCCATTATGGGCCAAAAAGGTCTATGAAGATCGAGAAAAAGATATTGTTCCATGTTTAAGATGCTTAAATTGTTTCCATATAGCTACTGATCGTTGGAATGTGGGATGCTCAGTCAATGCTCGTTATAATAAAGAGGATCAATATCCTTTAGTATTAGAGCAAGCCAAGACACTCAAGAAAGTTTTTGTGATTGGCGGGGGTCCAGCGGGGATGAAAGCGGCGCTGACTTGTGCTCAAAGAGGCCATGACGTGACACTTTTTGAAAAGCATGAACTTGGTGGCCTTATCTCCTTCTCTGATTATGCTACATCTAAAAAAGATTTAAAGCGATATAAAGATTATCTTATTGATCAAATTCATCAATCTCCTGTTCATTTAGAAATAGGAAAATCTGTAACACCATCAGATATCAAAGAGAGAAAACCAGATGCTTTAATGATTGCTATCGGAGCAAAGATGATTATTCCAAATATCAAAGGCATCGAAGCAGAACATGTTCTACCTGTTACTGAAGCATATACTAAAATGAACCAATTATCTGATGAGGTTGTTATTTTAGGAGGAGGCACTTCTGGCATAGAAATGGCTTTAGAGTTATGTGCCTTAAATAAGCAAGTGACAGTGATTGAAATGGGTGATAAGATCAATCAGTCAGCCAATATGTTGTACAAAGTAGCTTTACAGAAAAAGATGCAGAAATTTCCTTCACTCAATATCTTGTTAAATACACGATGTGTAGAGATAACGCATGAAGGTGTTCATATCGAATATAAAAATGAAAAAAGATTTTTAAAATGCAAGCATGTTATTTTAGCGACAGGATTTAAGCCTAATGATGAAGCAAATGCATTTTATGGTATTACACCAGAAACTTATGTTATCGGTGATTGTCAACGTGTCGCAACCGTCATGGAAGCTAATAAGGATGCTTATTTTAATTCATTGATCATTTAAAGAGATTGAATAATCTCTTTTTTGTATTTTTTTGATATAATAGAAAATATTAAATATAAGATAGAAGATGATAAAATTATGAAATTAAATAATAAAGAACTTCAATTGCTTTATACTTTGATGATGACGCCTCAATGGAAAACAAGCAAAGAATTGGCGCAGGAACTAGGTGTTAATGAGAAAAAAATCCAAAAAGCTATTAAAATCCTTGATGATAAATTAGAAGGTAAAGGACATATTATTTCACACCTGAGAAAAGGTTACAAAATGGATGGTTTGTTACAAGATTTTAAGGATGAGCTGTTCTTTGAATATGAATTTAATGAATCTTTTTTTAATTTAAATGATCGTAGTGCAACTATAGCACTTTATTTACTTTTTCAAAAAGAATATATTACCATGAATAAATTGGCGGAAAAGTTTTATTTATCTAAGACAACTGTTTTTTCAGAAATTAAAAAATTAAAGCAATGGATGGATGAAACAGAGGGCTTATATTTAGAAGTATCTCGCATAAAAGGAGTTAAAATATATGGCGATGAGCGTGTAAAAAGATATGAAGGTTCTTGCTTTTCTCAATTTGACAGCTTATACCATTTATTGAATGAAGAGGAAATCATCTTTTATAAAGAAAAATTTAAAATATGTTATCAGGTTTTAAAAAGTGAACTCATAAAATATCATTTTAATATATCTGGGCAAGATTATGTTAGATTGATTCGTTATATTCTGATTAGTATTTTAAGAACAAAGAATGGTTTCATCTTAAAAGAAGATGAAGCTTTCGTCATGCCTAGAGAATCTGTGGTTTATTCTTTCATAAAAACTATTTCAACGCTTTGTCAATATCAGTTTTCTCAAGCAGAGATATTATAAATCCATAAATTATTATATCATTCAGATCGTTTGATGAGTTTTAATGATCTGGACCCTTTATTGATTGAAAAAATAGATGCGTTAGAGCAATTTATCATTAAAAAATTAAATCTAAAAACATCACAATTATTTGATCATAAAGAAAGATTTACTACGTATGTCTCACAAATGCTAATGCGATTGAACGATGGACAAAAAATAATTAATTATAAGGATTTAAAAGTCGTGGAAAGATATTTATTAGAAATATATCTTATGGATATAGGATTTCATCATATTTTTTCTATAACTATCCCTAAATCAGAATTGTTTTTTTTAGGCACATATTTGGCAGGTTGCTTGTATCCTTACAAAACGGAAATTCGTGTTCTTTTGATTACTAACCAAGTTTTTCCTATGTATTTTAATATTGAAAGTATTTTTAAAAATATTTTTTCATTCCATGTTAAAGCTTTTGATGTTGTGCCAGCATATCAATATAAGAAAAATGATGAACAAGATTATGATCTTTGCCTGACAACTGAAACTGAAATAGGGTTGGCTAATGACAAAATCATCTTAGCGCCTATTTTTCTAGAAATGAATGATCAAACGATATTATATGAACTTATTTATGATTGGTGTAAAAAATATCAGCAAAAAAGAAGTAACAACATCAAGCAAACATACTTGGTGGTTGAAACAAAGGATAGTTTAAATCTATTACTTGATGATATAGATGAAAAAAGCAAAAAATATATCTATAAAAATAAATTATTAATTTGTCAAATAGAAGCTCATATAGATAGTGTCATCAAGTGTATTCGATTAAAAAAATCATATTTATATCACCACCAGGATATCAAAGAAGTTATTTTGATTCATTATGATCAGACACAAAAAGATATTTTACCTTTTTTTCAAGTTACTTCAACAATCTTAAAATAATGAAAATTTAATGACTTTGGTTTGCTATGGGAAAATTGTTTTCGTATTATGAAAAGATTTAAAAATAATATTAAATTATGATATGCTTAAGATAACATTTCAAGGAGGAAAATTATGAAAAAAGATTTTTTATGGGGTAGCTCTATTAGTGCTGGTCAATGTGAAGGTGGCGTTGAGACACGTGGATTAACCGTCGTGGATGCTATACCTCAAGGAAAAGAAATACGTCAGGTTGTTTTAGATCGACCAGGGGAATATTTGAATGTACCAGAAGGAGTGTATTATCCTTCTCAATTAGGAACAGATTTTTATGGTCATTATCAAGAAGATATCGCATTATTTGCTGAAATGGGATTTAAAGCATTACGTTTTTCAGTATTATGGTCACGTATTTTTCCAAAAGGTGATGAAGATGAAGAGCCTAATGAAGAAGGGTTAGCTTTCTATGATCACGTAATCGATGAACTTTTAAAATATGGTATTGAGCCTGTCATTACAACGATTCATTTTGATATGCCTTTATGGGTAGCACAAAGATACAATGGTTTTAAAAATAGAAAAGTCGTTGATCTTTATGCAAAATATGTACGTACGATTATTGAACGCTATCAAGACCGTGTTAAATATTGGATTTCTTTTTGCGAAATTAATGTCATGAATCATTTTTTATACATGGTAGGTGGGACGATCGTTAAAGAAGGAGAAAACCGTGAAGAAGTGCTTTATCAAACAGCACATCATAAATTATTAGCAAATGCGATGTTAGTGAAAGTTGCTCATGAAATCAACCCATCTTTAAAGGTAGGATGTGAAGTAGCTGGTTCACCAAATTATCCATTGACATCAAGTCCGGAAGACTATCAAGAGATGATGAAACAAGATCGTGCTAATCAACGCTTTACCGATATGATGGTTAAAGGACATTATCCTTATTTCTTCTTAAAAGAAATTGAACAAAAACATTATCAAATCACCATGACAGAAGAAGATTTAAAGACCATGGCTGAAAATACACTAGATTATATTGCGGTTTCTTATTATGCAAGCAATATCGCTTCAACAGATAAGACAGTACTTAAAAATCCAAGATTAGAAAAAACGGCATTTGATTGGACCATTGATCCAAAAGGATTTAGAATTATGCTGAATAATATGTATGATCGTTATCATGTACCTATCATGGTGGTAGAAAATGGATTAGGAACATATGATCAAATAAAAGATGGTAAAGTAGAAGATGATTATCGTATTGAATATTTATCAAAGCATATTGAACAATTGAAATTGGCTGTAGAAGATGGCGTAGATGTAATCGGTTATCTAACATGGGCAGCTATGGATGTAGTATCGAC